>CAZZYB010000551.1:0-2730 GCA_964658125.1 uncultured Acetobacteraceae bacterium
TGCCCTTCACGTCGAGCTCCGCCAACACTGCCTCCACCTGCGCCCTCTGCTCCTCCAGCATCGGACTCGCCGCATCGCGCACATGCAGCAACAACTCCGCGCGCTCCACCTCTTCCAGAGTCGCGCGAAAGCTGCTCACCAGCGTATGCGGCAGATTCCGCACAAATCCCACCGTATCCGACAGCAGCACCTTCCGCCGCGAAGGCAACTGCAACTGCCGCAGCTTCGGATCAAGCGTCGCAAACATCCGCTGCGACTCCAGCACCCCAGCGCCGGTCAGCGCATTAAACAGCGTCGACTTGCCCGCATTCGTATATCCCACAATCGCAATCGTAGGCACCGGCACAGCCTCGCGACGCTGCCGCTGCTGCCGCCGAATCCGCCGCACGCCCTCAAGCTGCGCCTTAATGTGGTCCACGCGCACATTAATCTTGCGCCGGTCAGTCTCGAGCTTCGTCTCTCCCGGACCGCGCGTTCCAATGCCGCCGCCGGTCTGCGACATACTTTTGCCCTTACCGGACAGCCGCGGCAGCTGATACTCCAGCTGCGCCAGCTCGACCTGCAACATACCCTCGCGAGTCCGCGCATGACGCGCAAAAATGTCCAAGATCAGCTGGCTCCGATCGATCACCGTACAAGGCAGCCGCGCTTCAATATTCCGAGCCTGCGACGGCGTCAAATCATGGTCGAACAGCACGAGACTCGCGCCAGTCGATGCCACCACAGCCACAATCTCATCCAGTTTTCCGCCGCCCACCAGCGTAGCCGGATCAGGCTTCGGACGCCGCTGAATCAGCACCGCCGCCTCCACCGCTCCAGCCGATCTCGCCAGCTCCTGAAACTCCGCCAGCGCCGCATCGAAGTCCTCTTCATGCGAGTGCCGCGGCGCAGTCTCCAACTCCGCGGAATCCTCCCCCAGCGCAGCCGCGGCGCGCGCCTGTTGAGCCGCCCCTGTCAGCTTTTTGCGACCGGAAGTAAACTCCACAGCCACCAGCACGGCAAGCTCCTGCGTCGCCTTCTGGCGAGATCGCAGGAGCGCGTCTTCGTGCATTGTCTGAGGAGCCCGTTTGCTTACTTCGTTTTGAATCCGCTTCGCCAAGACTCTACGCCGCAGGTTCTGCGCCCACTGCTACAGGTCGTGGTTCGCGGCTCTCAACGCTGGAGCGAGGCTCAAAATGGGCTCCGGCGCGTCCACTGACGACTGTCGAAATGGCGTGTTTGAAGATGAGTTGCTCCTGGTTGTTGTTCTCCAGAAGAACCGAATACTTGTCGAAAGAGCGAATCTTCCCGGTAAGCTTCACGCCGCTGACGAGGTAGATGGTGATAGGACTCTTGTCTTTGCGAACAGTGTTCAGGAACGTATCCTGAATGTTCTGTGCCGGCTTGGCATCCATATGGGCCGATCTCCTTGGTTGCGATTCCGTTCTGATATACACCCACTTTCCCGCACACGGGGTGCTTAAATACCGCAGCTTGAAACGAAAGAATAACCTTACGGCGGTTGCCGTCGATTGTCCAATTCATAGAGACGTATAGCGTTACCAGATAGTTTCACCGCCCATTTCGACACACACCCCCCAACGCTCTCCCGGTCTGCGCCTCTCGCCGGATTCATCTAGGATGTTTCCTGTGTCCAAAGCCTCAACCGATACCGCTACCCAACCCGTTCTGATGCTCGATTTCTCCCGGCAGTTCTCCGCCATCCGTGAAGAAGTTCTTGCAGCCATCGCCGAAGTCTGCGAATCGCAAAGATTTATCCTAGGCCCCGAGGTCGCGCGCTTCGAGCAAGCCGCCGCCGCTGCCTGCCAGGTCCCCTTCGCAGCCGGTTGCGCCAGCGGCACCGACGCCCTCTGGCTCGCCCTCGCCGCCTTGGACATCGGCCCCGGAGACACCGTCGTCACCACTCCCTTCAGCTTTTTCGCCAGCGTCAGCTCCATCCTCCGCTGCGGTGCCACCCCCGTCCTCGCCGACATCGACCCCCTCACCTTCAACCTCTCCCCCGACGCTGCCCTCGATGCCGTTCGCAAACACGTCTCGCGCGAACACAAAATTGCCATCATGCCCGTCCACCTCTACGGCCAGTGCGCCAACATGGATGAAATGCAATCCGCCGCCAACGAGTTCGGCGCTCGCGTCATCGAAGACGCCGCCCAGGCCTTCGGCGCCACCTGGAACAACATCCCCGCCGGCGGCCTCGGCGACACCGCCGCCTTCAGCTTCTACCCCACAAAAAATCTCGCAGCCTACGGCGACGCCGGCATGGTCACCACCCGTTCCGCCACCACCGACGCCCGCATCCGCTCTCTCCGCGCCCACGGCATGAAGGTCCGCTACTTCCACGAAGAAGTAGGCTGGAACTCCCGCCTAGACTCCATCCAGGCCGCCATCCTCGAAGTCCGTCTCCGCTACCTCGCCGCCGGCAACCAGCGTCGCCGCGATCTAGCAGCCCGCTACGACCATCTCTTCACCACCGCCGGCCTCGCCGCCACCTCGACCGCCGAAGGCATCGTCCTCCCCTACACCGATCCCCGCGCAGGCCATATCTTCCACCAATACGTCATCCGCACCCCGCGCCGCGACCACCTCCGCGCCTTCCTCACCGGCCACCAGATCGGCTCAGAAATCTACTACCCTCTCGCCCTTCACCAACAGCAAGCTCCAGTTCCAGGCCGTAGCCGCGGGCGGGGGCGGTGAAGCTGGCGGGGGCAGGCATCGTCCCTCACTTTACCT
>CAZZYB010000552.1:0-271 GCA_964658125.1 uncultured Acetobacteraceae bacterium
TGCCGCGACTTCCAGCACCTCGCCATCTCACTTTCCCGCTGCATGAACATCCCCGCCCGCTACGTCACCGGCTACATCGGTGACATCCGCATGCCCTACAGCGGACCCGGTGACTTCAGCGCTTGGTACCAGGTCTTCCTCGATGGCAAGTGGATGGATCTTGACGCGCGTCACAACTATCCCCGCCTCGGCCGCGTTCTCATGGCCACCGGACGCGACGCCGCCGACGTCGCCATCACCACCAGCTTCGGTTCCACACCGCTCGCTTCCT
>CAZZYB010000552.1:281-2729 GCA_964658125.1 uncultured Acetobacteraceae bacterium
GACCAATACGCCCACGCAAACCATCAGTAGCCAGTCCAGTCCCACCCAGACCCAGTCCGCCACCTCCTGATCTTCTCCCTGGAACCAGCACGCACCCTCCGTCCCAGAGCCGCACCTCCCTTGGCGGTGCACACGCGCGACCTGAAAGCGCGCGCGCGGTAAATGGCGCCTTCTCTCCTCGACTTAGTGAGCTACTCAGCTCTGCTTTTCACACGAAATTAAAGCTGTGCTGGCGCCCCAAAACTCCTCACCGTGAGACAGTGCGGAGGTACAACTTCTGCGTCATCTGCTTGCCTCGCTAGAGAATCGTCATGCCGCCTCGTGTAAGCGCCCAGCTAACAGACTGTCGACGCAGCGTGCGCCGGAACTCACCCCTACAACCCGCCTTAACCTCTCTTTTCGGAGTCACTCGATGTCACGTATGAAGCGCCGTTCGCTCTTCGCCGCCGGTTGTGTCGCAGCCTCCTTCGTTCCGGTTTCCCAGGCGCAAAATCCACCTAACTCCGGTGAGCCCCAGATCCTCAGCACCGGCCAGACCATCACCCCCTTAGCCCCCAAGGGCGCCAGCTTCCAGCCGCTCAATCCCGGTCTCGCTGACAACCCCAGCTACACCGTGGGCCAGGCCGTCACCACCGCGCTAAGCCCCGACGGCAAAACACTCCTCGTACTCACCAGCGGCTACAACCTCTTCAACTACACCTCGGGCGCCAACGCCGGCTCCGCTAACCCTACCGACTCCACTGAGTGGATCTTCGTCTTCGACGTCACCACCAACAGCAAGCCCGTCCAGAAACAGGCGATTCCCGTTCTCAACACCTACAACGGCATCGCCTGGAGCCCCAACGGCACCGAATTCTTCGTCTCCGGCGGCAACAAAGACAACGTCCACATCTATTCGCAGGTCAAGAACGCCTGGACCGAAGAGACCGGTTCCCCCGTCGCCCTCGGCCACGCCCCCACCAGCGCCGTCGGCAGCGCAGGCGGCCTCGGGCTCGCCACCCAACCCGAAGCCGCGGGCCTCGCCGTCTCCTCCGATGGCAACCAACTCGTCGTCGCCAACTACGAAAACGATTCCGTTACCCAGCTCGTAAAAAATGCCGACGGCTGGAGCCGCGCCCAGGATTACGACCTCCGCCCTGGCGTCGAGAGTTCCGCCGCAACAGGTGTCCCCGGCGGCGAGTACCCCTTCTGGATCCAGGGCAAGGGCAACAGCACCGCCTACATCTCCAGCGTGCGTGACCGTCAGATCGTCGTCCTGAATGGGGCAGGCGTCGTCACCCGCATCGCGGTTCCCGGCCAGCCCAACAAGATGCTGATGAACAAGGCGCAGAGCCTCCTCTACGTCGCCCAGGACAACACACCCGGCATCGCCGTGATCGACACCAACAACAACGTCGTCATCGACGAAATCGCACCCCCCACCCTCATCTCCACCAATGGGGGCACCAACAAATTCCTCGGCGCCAACCCCAATAGCCTCGCCCTCTCACCCGACGAAAAAACACTCTACGTCACGGAAGGCGGCCTCAACGCCGTTGCCGTCTACCACCTCGCCGGACCTGGCCAAAGCACCTTCAAGGGCTTCATCCCCACCGGCTTCTATCCCAACTCCGTAAGCGTCAGCGCTGACGGCAAGACGCTCTACATCGCCAACGGCAAAAGCGCCACCGGGCCTAACCCGCAGTACTGCGACGACTCCCAATCCAGTGCCTGTGATGCCACCAACACCTACATCCTGCAGCTCACCAAAGCAGGCTTCCAGACAGTCCCCGTTCCAACCTCTGCTGAGCTCGCCAACCTCACCGAGAAGGTCTTCACCAATGACCGCATCGGCACCCCGCTGAATGCCAATCAGCAGGAAGTCGTCAGCTTCCTTCACAACAAAATCCAGCACGTCATCTACATCATCAAAGAGAACCGCACCTACGATCAGGTGCTCGGCGATCTCCCCGTCGGCAACGGCGATCCCACCATCACCCAGTTCGGCCAAACCAACACACCCAACTTCCACAACATCGCCAGCAACTTCGTCGACTTCGATAACTTCTTCGATGTATCCGACGTTAGCGGCGACGGTTGGCCCTGGTCGACCTCCGCACGCACCACCGACGTCATCGAAAAAGAAATCCCCGTCAACTATGCCGGCCGCGGTATCAATAACGACTCCGAAGGCACCAACCGCAATCTCAACGTAGGCATCCCAACCATCCCCGCACGCTACGCGGCCGACCCCCTCACCGGGACTGACCCCAACCTCCTCCCCGGCAACGCCAACGTCGCCGCACCCGACGGCGAAGACGGCAGCCAGGGCCAGGGCTACATCTGGAACGGCGCCCTCAAAGCCGGCCTCACCGTGCGCGACTACGGCTTCTTCCTCGATATCGTGCGCTACAACCTCGCCGCAGCCCCGTCACTAAGCATCCCCGAAGATCCCACCCCATTCGCCGA
>CAZZYB010000553.1:0-2729 GCA_964658125.1 uncultured Acetobacteraceae bacterium
GGCAGGCCGGTGCGGCGGGCTATGAGGTAGGGGCGGGCGAGGTCGGCGAGGCGTCCGAAGAGCGCTACGGCAGTGAAGCCGATGAACTGCGGGGCGATCAGCGACGTGGAGGAGACTTTCTTCTGGTGGCCCAGAAGGACGGCCCAGCGGATGGCGCGCAGCCAGAAGGTGGCGTAGATGCAGGCGATGCCGATGACTACGTGCCGCCAGGAGACGGAGCGGAGTTGTTCGCGCAGGGAGTGCCAGTCGAAGGCGACGTGGTGTGCGGCCCATGCGCCGATGAGCAGAAGGATGATGCAGATTGCGAGAAGGGTGAGGGTGCGTTTGCTCATGCGCGGGTTAGCGCGCGGCCACGCCGGCGGCGACTGCCGTGAGCGCTGAGGAGGCCTGTTTGCGGCGGTTGAACTCGCGGATGACTCGGCTGACGTAGGCGCGGGTTTCGCGGAACGGGGGAATGCCTCGGTAGCGATCGACGGCTCCAGGGCCGGCGTTATAGGCGGCCAGCGCGAGGGCGAGGTTGTCCTTGTAACGCTTGAGCAACGTGTCGAGATAGGCGGTGCCGCCGTTGATGTTCTGGTCGGGCTTGAAGCTGTCGGTTACGCCGAGCGTGCGGGCGGTGGCGGGCATGAGTTGCATGAGGCCGCGGGCTCCGGTGCGCGAGACGGCTTTGATGTGGCCGCCGCTTTCCGCGTGGATGACGGAGGCGAGGAGGTCTTCGTCGATATTGTGGGCGGCGCCGGCGGTGGCGAGGAACTGGGTCATTTCGGTCGCGGTGGGTTCGGCGGGAGTCGGGGGTTTCTCTACTGCTGGCGGTGGAGGGTCGGGAAGGAGGTCTACGCGGACGATTTCGGAAGCGCGAAGGTCTTGATAGTTGTCTTCGCCGTTGAGGTAGATGCGGACCAGGTCGGCGCTTATTGACTCGTGGCGGACGCAATCGAGTTCAAAGCCGTTGCGGAGGGTGATGTGCTCGAGGGCGCTCGCCGCGGGGGCGAGAGCAGCGGCGAAGAGGGCCGCGGAAAGCGCGCGTCTGGGGAGATGGGGCACGGTTATGAGACTACCAGAGGGGCGGATTGGGGAGCGGGTTGGCGGGCACGCGGATTTGTGGCGGGGGTTTGATCATGAGTTTCGAGTCGCGAGTTTTGAGTTAGAAGGCTGCTTCTATCGCATGGGCTACGCCGTCCTGCTCGTTCGAGAGGCCGATTGTCCAGCCGCGTTGGGCGGCGAGGTCTTTGAGGTCTGCGGGGGCGTTGGCCATGACGACCGCGCGGCCCGCGATTTCGAGCATCGACACGTCGTTCCAGTTGTCGCCGATGGCGAGTATGTCCGCGGCGGTGAGGCCGCGCTGGGCCGCGTGCCAGAGGAGCGCCGAGCCCTTGGAGCAGCCGGCGGGAAGGATGTCCACGATGCAGAGATCGCGCTCGGCGTACTCGGTGCGGTGGATGGCGACCTCGGCGGTGTGGATGCGTTCAAGGGGCGAGATGCCCGCGGCGTAGACGCCTTCGTGCTCCAGCAGGCGAGCTTCGGCGCGGCGCATGCGGTCGAGGGGACCGGCGAGCATCATCTGGATGGGGGCGTCCGCTTCGAGCGCGGACTCGAGGCTTTCGACGTGGGCGATGTAGGGTTCGTTGGCGCGCATCCAGCCGCCTACGCTGGTGTGGAGGTCGTCGAGGTGCTCGACGACCATGGCGCCGCGGTTGTCTTCGCCGTCCGGGCCGACCGAGTCGAAGGTGATGACGAGGGTGTTGCGGTAGTCGGCGAGGTGGGTGCAGAGCCAGCGCGAGGTTGTGAGTGGGAGCAGGGTGCGGTGCAGGAGCTTTGCGCCGATGGTGCGGATGACCGCGCCGTTGGAGCTGACGAGGGCGCTGTCGGGGTCGAAGGCGAGTTCGCGCAGGACGTTCATGGCGTAGCAGTGGCGGCGACCGGTGGCGATGACGACTTCGGCGCCAGCTTCTTCGGCGGCGCGAAGGGCGGCGAGGTTGCGCGGGCTGACGCGGGAGTCCGAGCCGAGGAGGGTGCCATCCATGTCGATGGCGATGAGGCGGGGACTAGGCATCACGGGAGGCATCGATGTCCAGCATAAGATGAGTATCCTGTGCGCCGTGCAGTACACGCAAAATCAAGGAGGCAGACGGCATCGCCTGATAGAAAATCAGGTATTTGCCGAATGGCGGATCGACACGGAGTGAGCGAAGCCCGGAGAGTCGCGGATGGCGCGTTGGGCGCGCACGTCCAGCCAGTGGGAATGCTTCAATGGTGCTAGAGGTCGATGCAGCAGCAGCGATGAATCTATTTTTCAGTGAAAGATTGTCACTTTCAAGAACTAAAAAAACCGTAATCGCGAGCAAATCATCGATTGCAGCCGGAGAAATGTCGACGGGTTTCAAGATGCCTTGCGGTTCTCCGAGAGGCGGTTCGTCGCTGCGACACGAAAATCTTCCCAGAACTGCGGCGTGACTCTTACCGGCTCGCCGCTATTCAAACCTTCCAGCAAAAGCTTTTCGAGTTCTTCCTGCGTGGAATACGTGGCCGGAGTGGTGATCTCTTTTAGCTGAGCCATAGCATTCTCCTATCTCATAAGCTTATTGCCATTTCGTGAGTAGCGCTATAGCGCTTTTCAGCGAATCGCCGGCTACCGCCGACTGGTGGCACGATAGCATGTACTAATGCCTTCGATTGCTTACCTTGAGTGTGCGCGATGTCGACATCGCGTTTCAGCCGATACGCCCCAG
>CAZZYB010000554.1:0-2723 GCA_964658125.1 uncultured Acetobacteraceae bacterium
CACCCCGGACCAATGGAGAAGCTGGGCCAAGGCAATGAATCGGATGGTCGATGTCATTCGCGGCCTGGGTGCGGTGAATGTCGTGGTAGCGGATGGCTTGCAGTTCGCTGAGACACTGCATGGAGCCCCTGAACTGATCGACCCGCTGCATCAAGTTGTGTATGCGTCCCATCCCTACGCGCACACCAGTCAAGATCAAACGGAAGATGCCTGGAACTGGAAGTTCGGGGACTACTCCCGCAGAGCTCCGGTCCTCATTTCTGAATGGGGTATCGGTTACTACTGCGATATTCATACACCAAAGGCGACACAGCAGTTTCTGCAGTATTTGCAGGACCACGGTATCGGTCTGGAGATTGTTACGTGGGACTGGGAGTCTTCGACGTTTGGCAGTTTCAACTATGATTTCCCGAATCCGAAGGTCTCTAGTTTCGAGGGAGGCGTCTGCCAAGGCCGTGACATTCCCGCGGGTTTTGGGCCGGGGAAAATGGTGGAACGCTGGTACAAGACCGGTTCGCCTGCGCCTATGCCGCCCCACTAGAGGTGATCCCCAAGCTACGTCTAGAGGCGTTTCCTGCTTGACAATGCTGGTTAGAGAATGAGCAGGAAGTGCTCTGATGCTAGGAAGTTTCAGACAGAACTTGTAGTCAGTTGCAGGAATTGATATTCGGATCTAAGGAGTCTAATAAGGTGATTGACACAGATGTATTGGTAGTCGGGTGTGGCCCAGCGGGCCTTACAGCAAGTATGGCTCTCGCTCGTCAGGGTGTAAATGTAACGGCAGTCACAAAGCACTCGAAGCTTGCCCCCACACCTCGCGCACACGTTACGAATCAGCGCACTTTCGAGATACTTCGAGACTTCGATTTAGAGGAGGAAGCGCTTTCGCTCGCCACGTTGTACACGCGTATGCCTAACCAACTCTTCCTAAGGTCTCTTATAGGTCCGGAGTATGGACGAATCCACGGTCTCCTTCTGGACGATCGTGGAAACGCCGAAGCGAGCCCCTGTACAATCGCCGATCTGCCGCAGCATTTACTCGAACCGCTCCTCTTTCAGAAATCGGTGGAGCATGGTGCAAACATCCGCTTTGATACGGAGCTCACATCGTTTACGCAGGATCAGGACGGGGTCACTGCTTGTCTAGAGGATCATGTTACCGGAAAGCCGCTAACGGTCCGAGCGCGCTATCTGATTGGGGCCGATGGTGGGAAGAGTAAGGTTGCCAAAATTCTCAATCTGCCGTTTGAAGGACTGGGTAAACTTGGCGGTAGCCTGAACATCTTATTCGAGTGCGATCTTGCACCCTATGTTCAGGGTCGCGCAGGTCTTCTCTTTTTCATTGTGCGTACTGCGCTCGATCGTGGTGGGGCCGGACTGGGTATACTTCGCTGTGTAAAGCCGTGGACAAGCTGGCTGATGATCAAGGGTTACGCTGCCGGCCAGGTTACACCACGTCTAACCGAAGAGGAAGCAGCAGATGTTGTGCGCGACTACCTCGGCATTGCAGACCTAGAGTTGCGGATTACCGGCGTAGATCCTTGGGATTTGAACTCGATATGCGCTAACGTTTATCACGACGGACGCATTTTCTGCATGGGGGATGCAGTGCACCGACATGCTCCTTCAAACGGTCTTGGCTCTAATACTGCGATTCAGGACGCCTACAATCTCGCATGGAAATTGAGTCTCGTACTAAAGAACATAGCTGGCTCCAAACTATTGGCTAGCTACAGTGAAGAACGTGTACCAGTCGGTCAGCAAGTAGTGGCTCGTGCGACCAAGAGCGTCGGCACGTACACGGCGATTCTTGATGCTGTTGGTGTGAGCGATGGTCAAACTCCCGAGGAAAACGAGACAAGCGAGGCGGAGCTCACAGCAGATAACGACGTCGGGCGGCAGCGCCGAACCGCATTGCGAAAAAGCATTCATGAGAAAGTCTATGAATTCCACACCAGAGGTATTGAACTTAATCACTTTTATCGTTCGTTAGCAATCATTCACGAGGGTCAGACGTTGCCGCAAGATCAACGAGATCCCGAACTGTTTTACCGTTCAACGACCTGTCCTGGAGCGCGGCTACCACACGCACGGGTTCAGCGGGAGGGAAAAGATAACTCAACACTTGATCTTGTGGGTAAGGATCGCTTCACTGTTCTTACCGGCATTGGCGGAGAACGTTGGATTGCAGCGGCGGAAGCGGTCTCGTTACACTTTGGCATTGAGATCTCTGCTGTGGCAATTGGGCCGGGATGTCCTGTGGAAGACCTTTACTTTGAATGGGCTGATCGTCGCGAGATCGAAGAAAATGGTTGCTTGTTGGTCAGACCCGACGGATTCATCGCTTGGCGGTGCGAAAATGCTGCTTCGGGAGAATGCGAGAAAATACTGAGCCACGTCATCGGAGCGATTCTGGATCGTGATCCCCTTTAAATGCTCTACGCCGGCCCCGTTCTTCGGGAAATCTCAACCCGTGAGTAAGGCATAATGAGACCCTATGATGTTTCAGGCTCCTGGCAAAAGGAGGTGAAAATTTCAAAGTGAAGATAATCGTCGTGTATGGCTGGCCAGGCACAAAGCATCGATTGATGGTAAATAAACCGCATTGCTGTCGTTGTATGCCGATGAGCCAGTTCTTGAAACACCCGCGATTGCCAGGTCTTGGTAAAGTGGTGTGATCGTTGGGTGGGAAACGTAAAGCTCTTCCTGAAGTAAACTTGCCG
>CAZZYB010000555.1:0-2719 GCA_964658125.1 uncultured Acetobacteraceae bacterium
GCCGCCAGCCATGCAGCCGGTCTTGAATTAAGTGGCATCTTTGGCTACACCGTCATGCGCGAATACTTCACCGACATCGACTACAGAAACGGCCTCATGCACTTGAAATACGATCCGAATTTCTACCTGCGCACTGGCTCTCCAGTGCACTAACCATCGAAACGCTGCAGGGGCCGGTGCCCTCCCATTGTGGTACGCGACAATGTTCGCGATATGCTTCCTTCATGTTCAAGCTGTCGCTCACACTGCTCACCGTACTCAGCGCCCCGCTCTACGCCCAATCGCCGGCTGTGTCGCGCATCACCGTCCTCCACGCCGCCCGCATCCTCGACGTAGCCGCCGGCAAAATCATCTTCCCCGGCGAAATCCTCATCGAAGGCGAACGCATCCGCGAAGTCGGCGCCCACGTCACGCACCCCGCCGGTGCGACCGTGATCGATCTCGGCGACACCACCCTTATGCCGGGCCTCATCGACGCCCACACTCACCTCTTCCTCCACCCCGGCAACGAGGGCCTTCAGACCGTCGAAGAGTCCATCCCCCAGCGCACCCTTTCGGCCGCCGCCGCAGCCAAAGCCGATCTCATGGCTGGCTTCACCGCCGAGCGCGACATGGGTACCGAAGGCGCCCACTGTGCCGACGTAGCCGTTCGCAACGCCATCAACCACGGCGACATCCCCGGACCCCGCATGCGCGTCAGTTGCAATGCCATCGACCTCCTCGGAGGCCACGAAGACGCCATCGGCTTCAACCCCGAGCAGAACGTCCTCTCCAACGCCGACGTAGCCAACAACGCCACCGATCTTGTAGCCGTCATCCGAGCCCAGCGCAAAGGCGGAGCAGACTTCTTCAAAATCTACGAAACCGGCCGCGATAAATTCCGCAACGGCATCTTCACCACGCCCTACCAGTACACCGAAGCCGAGCTAGCCGCCGCCGTAGCCGAAGCCAGACGCACCGGCTCCCGCGTAGCCGTCCACGCCACCGGAGACCCCGGCACCCTCTTCGCCGCCCGGGCCGGTGTAGCCAGCATCGACCACGCCTACAACCTCTCGCCCGAAACCATGAAGCTCATGCACGACAAGCAAATCTACGCCGTCCCCACCTTCGCCATAGCCGAGTACTTCGCCCAGCACCGCGAATCCTCCGACCCCACACAAACAGTAGACGGCGAACTCAAATTCCACGCCGCCGAGTTCCGCAAACAGATGGCCGCAGGCGTCCCGTTCGCCGTAGGCTCTGACGTGGGCCCCTTCCCCCACGGCACCCAGGCCCGGGAGTACGAGCTCATGGTCGAGTACGGCATGTCCCCCGCCGACACCCTCCGCGCCGGCCTCATCAACGGCGCAAAACTCCTCGACTGGGCCGACTCCATTGGCCAACTGAAACCCAACTTCTACGCCGACATCATCGCCGTACCCGGCAATCCCCTCGAAAACATCACGGCCCTGACCCACCCCACCTTCGTCATGAAAAACGGCGAAGTCATCCGCAAGTGACCCTATAATTGGAAATTCTTTCCCGCAGGTTCAACGGTCGCCCGCAACAGCGCAGACAGAGAGCGAGTGAAAGCTAGATGTGGAATCCCTTGCCCGACCAGCCACGCTTGTATCGCATGCCTTTCCGTCTCCAGCTACTGGCCGGAATAGGGTGCTTTCTTGCCGTTGTATACGCGCTTCAGTTTCCCTGGCGCGATGGCCTACGGATCGGCGCAGTGGGCATCACGATAGCGGGCAGCGCGGCCCTGCTCGGCATTCTGTTCGGATTTGTCTTCTGCTATCCCCGCATCAAGCGAGCCCAGGCCGCCGCAGAGCCTCAGGGAAATGTCGCGGTGGAGGACAATTCAAGCCTCGCCGATATCTCCGACTGGCTCACTAAAATCATCGTCGGTGTAGGCCTGGTTGAACTCAACAAGATTCCACCCGCCCTCGCCGCCCTTTCGCGATTCTTCGCTCCCGGTCTGCAAACTGGCCCGGTTGCACCCGGGAGCACTGGCCAGGTGTTCGCGCTCGCGCTGTTGCTGTACTTCTTTCCTCTGGGATTTATGTTCGGCTTCATCTGGACGCGTTTCTACTATCAGGAAGCGCTCAAGGGCCTGCTGAACCAGATCCGCGCCTCCGACCTTGCCGATCAGGCAGCCGCAAAAATGGATGAGGGCAGGCTCGATCTCGCCATGGCGGCCGTATCCCAGGCGCTGGCTCTCGACCCGAACAACGCCAAGGCCCTCTTCGTGAAGGGCCGCATTCTGAAGCAACAGGCCTACTCGCCCTCATCCAAAACATATGACAGCGCGCTCCTGCAGTCGGCTTTGGTAAACGTTACACAGGCCGCCGCATTGTTGCCCGGAAGAGCTTCGCCCCTCTACAACATGGCCTGCTATCAGGCCTTGCTCGGAAACCCCATCAAGGATGTCGTTGCCACCCTGCGCCGCGCCTTCGTCATCACTCCCGCACTATCCAAAGTCGCCGCCCAGGACGATGATCTACAGCAAGTCAGAAATGACCCTGCAATCAAGTCTCTGATCGCCGAATTTATAACCAGGATCGATACTCCACCAGCGGCCAGCCCACCCGCTCCGGACAACCCCACGGGCAAACCAGGCGTATAATTCCAACCAGAGGTGATACATGAAGGACATCGACAAGATCGGTCACTAGCTTCCAAGCGCAGTGCTCACGTGTTCGCCGCAAACTTTAACGAAGCGCCCGGTCCAGAGACC
>CAZZYB010000556.1:0-2690 GCA_964658125.1 uncultured Acetobacteraceae bacterium
GGTGAGGGTGCGCTTGCGCTGCTCGAGGGCGATGCGGGCGATGGCGGCGGCGATTTCGTGGCGGGGCATGGGGCGGGCGAAGAGGTAGCCCTGGGCGTCGTCGCAGCGGCGCCGGAGGAGGAAATCGCTTTGGTCGGCCGTCTCTACGCCCTCGGCTACGACTCGCATGTTGAGGCCGTGGGCCATGGCGATGATGGTGCGGACGATGGCCGTGGCGTTGGGGTCGTGGATGGAGCGGGCTACGAAGCTCTGGTCGATCTTGATGCGGTCTACGTGGTACTGGAGGATGTAGGAAAAGCTGGAGAAGCCGGTGCCGAAGTCGTCGATGGCGATGCGGACGCCGAGGTCGCGGATGGCCTGGAGGGTGGCGAGGATGTGGGGGGAGTTGACCATGAGCATCTGCTCGGTGATTTCGAGCTCGAGGGACTCCGGGGAGAGGCCGGTGGCGTCGAGGCTTTGCTTGACGAGCTCCGGCAGGTTGCGTTGGCCGAACTGGCGGGCGGAGAGGTTGAGCGCCATGGTGAGGGGATGGCCGGTGATTTTCTGGAGCTCGACGCAATCCTGGCAGGCCTGGCGGAGGGCCCACTCGCCTACCGGGACCATGAGACCGACTTCTTCGGCGATGGCGATGAACTCGCTGGGAGGGACGTTGCCGCGTTTGGGGCTGGACCAGCGCAAAAGGGCTTCCATGCCGGTGACCCTGCCGGTGGCGAGGTTGATCTGGGGTTGGTAGTGGAGGGCGAGCTCGTTGTTTTCGAGGGCGTAGCGGAAGTCTTCTTCGAGCTCGAGGCGGTCGGCGACCTGGGGCTGCAGGGCCGGGCGATAGATGTGAAGGCCACCGCGGCCGGCGATCTTGGCTTCGTGCATGGCGGCGTCGGCGTTGTGGAGGAGGCTGGCGCTATCTGCGGCGTGGTCTGGGAAGAGGCAGAAACCGATGCTGGCGGTGACGCAGATTTCGAGTTTCCCGACTTTGACAGGGGTGGACAGGGCGGCGAGCATTTCCTGGCCGCGATGCTCGGCTTGTTCCGTGGACTGGCAGTCGGGGATGAGGACGACGAACTCGTCGCCACCGATGCGGGCGAGGAGGTCGGAGGGGCGGACGAGGCGCTGGAGCTGGCGGGCGACGTGGATGAGGACGGCGTCGCCGCCGGTGTGGCTGAGGGAATCGTTGATGCGCTTGAAGTGGTCGACGTTGACCATGCAGACGGCGAGCTTGCGTTTGTGGCGGCGGGAGCGGTCGATGGCGGCGGAGAGTTTTTCGCTGAGCAGGATGCGGTTAGGGAGACCGGTGAGGTGGTCGAAGCGGGCGGTGCGGGAGACGGAGTCGGCGAGGCGTTTGAGCATGGCGCCGGCGAAGGCGAGGACGATGATCATCATCGTGAACACGACCAACTGCCGTTCGGCGGGTGCAGGCCAGTGGCGTTCAACTTGCGGCGCAACCATGCCATAGCTGGACGGAATCACCAGAGACCACAAAAGGATGTAGATCCAGGCGCGGCGAATGGGGCGGTCGAGGACCATTTCCATGAGCCGGTTGAGGGTGAAGCAGACGGTCAGGCAGACGAGCCACAGGCGGACTCCGCCCAACACGGTAGGGCCGGCTTCGGGCGCGTAGGGGAGGTGGAGAAGGAAGAGCCGAGGGTCTGCGACCAGGATGAGGAGCAGCAGAAACGAGATCGTCAACGACTGTAGACCGCGGTGGGACCCGGCAATGAATGGAGAAGATAGTCTCAAAACGACTGGTGCTCCCGAGCGAAGTACAAGCAGCGCTATCTGCGTTCTTGTTGCGTTACTTTTACAACTAAGCCCGACTCACTCCACGGGTGCTCAACAGGGGAGTGTTTATTCGTGTCGTTCAAGTCACTCGGAAAGCTTGTCTTCTGCGGGGCGGGTTATGTATACCGCGTCTCCCGGTTATTTCCCAAGATCAAACTTTCCCACTTTGCTGACCGGTTCGCGATAACACAAAGGTGTTAGCGTGGTGCCAAATGGTCGTGCAGGGTTGCTAAACCATCGAGGGAGTAGCCGAGAAGATATCAGAGCAGGGTAACTTTCGTAACTGCGAGGTGGGCTATGCTGTGGTCTGGCGACGAGGGGTCGCGTGGAGGATTGGCGAATGGCAGTGGCGGTGATCGACGCTCATCAGCATTTCTGGCATTACAGTGCGGCGGAGTATGGGTGGATCGACGAGAGCCTGGCGAAGTTACGGCGGGATTTTCTGCCGGGCGACCTTTCGGAGGCGATGCAGGGCGCGGGAGTAGACCGGTGTATTGCGGTGCAGGCGCGGCAATCGGTGGAGGAGACGGCCTGGCTGCTGGGGCTGGCTCGGGAGAATGATTTTGTTGCGGGCGTGGTGGGGTGGGCGCCGCTGGCGACGGCTGGTCTGGGCGAGTTTTTGAAAGAGTTTGGGGATGCGCCGAAGCTGGTTGGGCTGCGGCACGTGGTCCAGGGGGAAGGGGCTGGGTTTCTGGACGGGCAGGCGTTCAATGATGGGATTGCGGTTTTGCGGGGGACGGGGCTGGTCTATGATTTGCTGATTTTTGAGCGGCAGCTGGAGGAGGCGATACGGTTTGTGGATCGGCATCCGGGGCAGTCGTTTGTGCTGGATCACATTGCCAAGCCGCGAATTTCGGAGGGTGTGATGGAGCCGTGGCGTGAACAGATTCGCGAACTGGCGCGGCGGGAGAACG
>CAZZYB010000557.1:0-2684 GCA_964658125.1 uncultured Acetobacteraceae bacterium
GACTGGAAGCAGCGTTTCGCCGGAGGCGGAACAGCGGCTCGATGCGATGGTGAGTACGCAGAATGGGTTTGAGCTGGCGGAGCTCGATTTGCAGCAGCGCGGGCCGGGAGAATTTTTTGGGACAAGGCAGGCGGGATTGCCGGATTTGCGGGTGGCTAACCTGGCTCGGGACCGGGAGTTGCTGGAGCTGGCAAAGGCGGAGGCTTCGCGGTTTGTCGAAGGGCCGCGGGATGAGTTTTCGCGGGAGGAAATTGACGCTGTGTGGGCTCGGCTGAAGCAGCAGTGGCAGCGGCGGTATGGGCTTGTCGAGGCCTGAGACCGGGGGCCTCCACGCCGCGCTGACTGCTGGTGACAACACCGTCATTTTCACGCAGGCCCACGTCTCAGAACGAGTTCCGTGATTCAGCGCAGGCGGTGTCGTAAGGGGTGCTGTGCAGTTTTCGGCGCGACCGTCGAGCGGTACACCTTGGCACCCATATCCCCGTCTAATGGGATGGATGGCAACTTCGACGCTGCTCGCACCCAGCTCCGACCGAATCAGACTCAAGACTGTTGTGTGGACGCTGCTTGGTCTCACTGCCTTCTTTGTTTTCATTACCTCGGAAGTTTTGCTGGTCACCGACTATCCGATGTACCACGCCTACCGCCTGCAGGTCATCGCTGACCGCGCTTTGCTGATCCCGCATACGCTGTGCGGTGTGCTTGCGCTGGTGGCCGGGCCGGTTCAGTTCTCGTCGCGGGTTCGTCAACGTCATTTGAAGTTTCATCGGGTTGTGGGGAGGGTCTATGTCGTCTCTGTATTTATTGGCGCGTTTACAGGGATTGCGCTGGCTGCAGGCCGGCCGGGATTGCCGGGAACTTCGATGCAGGCAGCGGCGTGGATCGTCTGTACTACGGCTGCTTTTATCACGGCTAGAAATCGGTATATTGTGCAGCATCGCCAGTGGATGATCCGTTCGTACGCTGTGACGTTTACGTTCGTGTCGAGTCGTGTGCTTAACCTGTGGCCGCGCTATTGGAGTCACCTGGGCGATAGCTTCGCGGCTGTTGGGGTGATTGCGTTTACGCTGGCTTCGCTTCTTATTGTGGAGGTCGGTCTGAACTGGCGGGAGCTCACGACGAGGCGCTCCTGAAGACAATGCTGCGTGTTGGCAGCTCGATGACGATGCCGTCATGACAGGGCCATCGAAGACGATAAAATCTAAACGAATAGCCCAGAAAGAGGCGGCTCCATTTCAACGTCAAATCTGAACCAGGTATGTTCGCAGGATGAAGTTCTCATCCTTGGTGGTGGAGTGGCGGGATGTGCCGCGGCGATCGCGCTTGCACGGCGGGGGCGACGCGTTACGCTCATTGAACGCGAGCCTACACCGCGGCATAAGGTGTGTGGAGAGTTCCTGAGCGGAGAGGCTCTGCAGGACCTGAGAGCGCTGGGGATCGAAGCGGCTTCGCTGGGCGCCGTACCCATCGATCACGTTCGTCTGGCGGCGAGCAGGCGTGCGGCGGAGGCTCCGCTACCGTTTCCCGCAGCGTCGTTGACGCGCAAGGCGCTGGATACGGCCCTGATCGCCGGAGCTGTCGATGCCGGGGTTCGGGTTGAATGCGGTCGCAGTGTGCAGGCACTGAATCGCACACGCGCCGGTGGATGGGAAGCCACGCTGGATGATGGCACCAGCCGTGAAGCGCGAACGGTTTTTCTCGCGACAGGCAAACATGATCTGCGCGGGCACAGGCGTCCGGAAGATCCGGAGCGCTGGGTGGCGTTCAAGATGTATTTTCGGCTTGCGCCGGGACAGGCCGCTGAGCTGGGGCGCACGTCTGAGTTGATGCTGTACCCAGGTGGTTATGGCGGGATTCAACCGGTTGAAGATGGCGTTGCGAACCTGTGCTGCGTGGTGCAACAACGGCACCTGCCAAGCGGGGGTGATCGCTGGGGAAATTTCCTGGCGAAGATGAAGCGGGATTGTCCGCACCTGACGATGCGGCTCGCGGGAGCGGAGCCGTTGCTGACTAAGCCGATCGCGATTACGCATATTCCCTATGGGTACATTCGACGCACAACGGACGATGGGCTGTACTGCATTGGCGACCAGGCGGCTGTGATTCCGTCGTTCACCGGCGATGGCATATCGATTGCGCTGCATACAGCGCGGTGTGCGGTGTCTGCTTTCATTGCGGGGCAGCCGGCACCGGTGTTTCAGGCTGAATTGGGCAAGGCACTGTCGACCCAGATGCGGCTTGCCGTGCTTGCCGCCAATGGTCTGAATAACTCACTCGCGCGCGCTGTGTTGCCTTTTTGCCTCAGGGTGTGGCCGGGTGTGATGCGCGTGACGGCGAAGCTTACACGCATCGCACAACATACCGCTGTCGCTCCAGAGGCTGTCGCTAGCTGAGATTTCGCGAAGTGGTTTGGGCTGGTACTATGCTGGCCATGAATAAAGTTTCGCCGTTTCTCTGGTTCAATGACAACGCGGAGGAAGCTGCCGAGTTTTACCTGGGCGTCTTCCCGCGTGCGCGCAAGGTGAGTGAGTTGCGATCTAAAGGCGTCGGTCCGTGGCCTGTGGGTGGGATCGCTACGATCACGATCGAGCTTGAAGGGCAGGAGATGGTGTTTATGAATGGCGGACCGGCGCAGCGGCTGACTCCGGCCATCTCATTTTTTATTCGCTGCGACTCGCAAGAGG
>CAZZYB010000558.1:0-2680 GCA_964658125.1 uncultured Acetobacteraceae bacterium
GCCGACGTATGGGAGATACAGTCCTCGAGTTGCAAGGGGAAAACTCAATTGGTATTCGAGATGGAGAAGGGCCTACGAGAGTTTTGTACGCGTTTCCCGCGACGTGCACTGAAGAGAGCAAGCGACGGCTTTGGATGGGTTCGTACTTGATTGATGAGACTCACATTGTTGTGCCCTCGTCATGCGCAAATGGTCGATCTTCGGTGATGTTGGATCGCGGAGGCAGGGTGCGCTACAAATTTTCAACTCGTATCCTTGATGAACCCAGCGTCAACGCCGGTCAGAGCATCTTTGCGGTGTCGGGTGCTAACCATAGTGGACTGGACGGGTTTTCTGGAGGACGCGTGGAAGTCTTCTGTCTGGCAACGGGTAGGAAGGTTTTTCAAGCAACGTCAAAGGTGTCAATTGGGTTTCACTCGGAGATAAAAATATCGGCGGCCGATGACGAGATCGCAGTGATCGAAGGCATGCACGCGAGGTTTTACGCGCTGGATGTGGCGGCGTGTCGCAACTGAATGCAGGGAACGTATACTTTGGACTGCCCACACAGAACAGGAGATCGGATTGCAGAAGGCTGAGATAGGGATTATTGGCGGTAGTGGTTTGTATGGGATGGCCGGTTTGACGGACGTGCGTGAAGAGCGCGTGTCGACGCCGTTTGGCGAGCCTAGCGATCCGTTTGTTCTGGGGGAGCTGGAGGGGCGGAGTGTGGCGTTTCTGGCTCGGCATGGCAAGGGGCATCGGATATTGCCGAGTGAGTTGAATTTTCGCGCGAATATTTTTGCGATGAAGGTGCTGGGAGTTACTAGCATTCTTAGCGTTAGTGCTGTGGGGAGTTTGAAGGAAGAGCATAAGCCTACGGATTTTGTGGTGCCGGACCAGTTCATCGATCGCACGTTTGCGCGGGTGGGGACGTTCTTTGGTGAGGGTGTGGTGGGGCATGTGGGGTTCGGCGATCCGGTGTGCCCGATTGTGGTGGATACTTTTGTGAAGGCTTGTGAGGAAGTCGGCGTCGTGGGGAAACGCGGCGGGACCTATGTGTGCATGGAAGGCCCGCAGTTTTCTACGCGGGCGGAGTCGAACCTGTATCGGAGCTGGGGTGCGGATGTGATTGGGATGACGAATTTGCAGGAGGCTAAGCTGGCGCGCGAGGCGGAGATCAGCTATGCCACGCTCGCGATGGTGACCGACTACGACTGCTGGCGCGAGGGGCATGATGATGTCACTGTCGAGCAGGTGATCGCGGTCATGCATCAGAACTCGGGGAATGCGCAGAAGGTGGTGAAGGCTGCGGTGCGGTTGATGCCGAAGGACTTGAGTGCGAGTCCGGCGCAGACTGCGGCGAAGTTTGCGATTATGACGGATAAGAGTTTAATTCCGGAAGAAACTAAGAAGAAGCTTGATGTGTTGTTTGGGAAGTATTGGTAGCTGAGGCGAGAAGGACAACGCGAAGACGCTAAGAACGCGAAGGTTCGCAAAGGAGATTAAGGCATTGTCGATATTGGTTGTGGGTTCGGTGGCGTTTGATTCTTTGGAGACGCCTAGTGGCAAGCGGGAACGCGTGCTGGGTGGGGCGGCTACGCACTTTGCGTTGGCGGCTAGCTTCTTTACCGATGTGCGTGTGATCGGCGTTGTGGGTGAGGATTTTCTTCCCGAGCACGAGGCCGTGTTGACGCGGCGCGGAGTGGATACGCGCGGGATTGAACGGGCTCCCGGGTTGAGCTTTCATTGGACGGGAAGTTATGTGAAGGACCTGAATTCGGCGGAGACGCTGGCTACGGATCTGAATGTGTTTGCGGCGTTTGAGCCGAAGATTCCCGAGGCTTATCTGGACTCGGAGTTTTTGTTCCTGGCGAATATTGATCCCATGTTGCAGCTGCGGGTCCGACAGCAGATGCCGGGGGTGAAGATGGTCGCCGGCGACACGATGAATTATTGGATTGCCGCCCATCGCGAGAACCTGCTGAAGGTGTTGGCGGAGTTGGATGTGCTGCTGATCAATGACGGCGAGGCTCGGATGTTGAGTGGTGAGAGCAACGCCTTGCGGGCCGCGCAGATGGTGATGGCGCTGGGGCCGAAGTCGCTGGTGGTGAAGCATGGCGAGTATGGGGCGACCGTTTATACCAAGGGTGGCGGGACGTTCCGCGCGCCGGGGTTGCCGCTGCATGACGTGGTTGATCCTACTGGTGCGGGCGATTCGTTTGCGGGGGGCTTCTATGGGTATATCGCCTCGCAGGGTGGTGTGACGCCGGAAGTAGTGCGCACGGCCATGTTCTACGGGAGCGTGATGGGGTCGTTTGCGGTGGAGAAGTTTGGGACGGAACGGCTGCAGGAGATGACGCGGGGCGAGATCGATGAGCGTTTCGAGCGGCTGCGCGAGATTTCGCACCTTTAGCGCAGGAAATAGGAAGTAGGAAACAGGGAATAGATTGGCTAAGCGGACCGTGACTTATCAAAAGCCGGGGTCGAAGTTGGCTGCTCGCATGAGTGCGGGTGGGCCGGCGTTTGATTGGGATGCGGTGCGTTCGGTGGGGCGCGGGGAAGTGCGGCTCGTTGTGATGGCGGGCGTTGTGCTGGGATTTTTTGCGACCCTGGTTTGTTATGCGAAGGGGTATGTGCTGCTGTATGGCGATGCCGTCGCTCACCTCGCTATCGCGAGGAGGATTTTAGACGCGCGGTA
>CAZZYB010000559.1:0-2669 GCA_964658125.1 uncultured Acetobacteraceae bacterium
TCCGCCTGAAGGGCCGGTGGAGTTGAGGAAGTCGGGGAGGTATTTGGCGATGGGGTCGTCGAAGCTGGCGATCTTGCCTGCCTCGTAGAGCTGCATGATGGCGGTCGCGGTGGCGAGGTCCTTGGTGAGGGAGGCCATGTCGAAGATGGTGTCTTCGGTCATGGGCTCGGCGGGGGAAGGTTTGCCGTCGAGGCCGGGCTCGCCCGCCAGTTTGCGGTTGCCGTAGGCGCGGTGGAAGACGACTTCGCCCTCGTGGCCGACGACGAGGACCGCTCCGGGGAGCTTGTGGGCGGCGATGGCGTCGTTGATGAGGGTGGAGGCGGCGGTGAAGTCGGCGGTGAGTTTCGGGGTCTTGTGGGGCTTGTCTTTCCTGGGCTTTTTGGGGTGCCTGGGCTTGTGGGTGGAGCCGGGAAGCTCTGCCGGGGCGACGGCCGCTAAGCTGCTTGCGGCTGCCGGGCGGGAAGCAGGTTCCTCGGCTGCGCCTCGGAATGACAAGAAGAAAAACAAAGGCAGAAGAGCAAGAGTGACAGCGGTGCGGCGGGATTGTTTGCGGAAGATGAGGCTGGCGAGCGAGCCGATAGCGAAGGTCACGAGTGCTCCGATGATGACGTACCAGGTGAAGGCAATTTTCGGGATGAGGATGGGGCCGAGGTGTAGGGGAAACGTTCCTTGCCAAAGCCAGATGTTGAGGACAAAGCCCGTAACCATGCCGATAGCGGTGCCGACTTCGGTAGCGAATTTCGTAAGCGTGCCGAGCAGGAAGACGCCAAGGAGACAGCCATAGGCGACGCTCGCGATGCTGAGGGCGATTTCTACGACATGGCCTTTGCCGCCGACGGAAATCGTCGCAACCGCGATCGTGAAAAGCACCAGCGCCCAGAAGACTGTCGACGATTTGCTGATGATGGCGCGTTCCCGGTCGTCGGCGTTGGGGCGAAGGTGCATGTAGAAGTCTACGACCGTGGTGGAGGAAAGTGAGTTGAGCGCGGCGGAGAGGTTGGACATTGCGGCTGCGAGGATTGCGGCTACGAGCAGGCCGGCGATGCCGATGGGCATCTCGCGGACGATGAAGGTGGGAAAGATGCGGTCGGTGCCGGAGAAGGTGGCGGGGTGCTGGCCGTAGAAGACGTAGAGGCCTGCGCCGATCAGGAGGAAGAGCGAAAACTGAATGAAGATAACGACGCCCGAGCTAAGCAGCGCAAGCCGCGACTCGCGCAGGTTGCGCGCAGCGAGCAGGCGTTGCACCATGAGCTGATCGGTGCCGTGGCTTGCCATCGTAAGGAAGGTCCCGCCGAGTACGCCAGCCCAGAACGTGTAGCTCGTCGTCAAATTCAACGCGAAGTTGAACATATGAAATTTGTGCGCGGCGGACGCCACGGTGTGGATCTCAGACCAGCCGCCGGTCACGTGCGAGCCAAGCGTGAACACCGCGACGAGGGTTCCGCCGACGTAGATGATCATCTGCACGACGTCGGTCCATACGACAGCCGCCATGCCGCCTTCGAAGGTGTAAAGGAGCGTGAGCGCGGAGATGATGGCGATGGAGAGCGTATCGCCCGTGCCGATCGCGATGCCCACGACGATGCTCACCGCGAAGACGCGCACGCCCTCCGCCGCCGCTCGTGTGAGGAGGAAGAGAGCTGCCGTGACCTTGTGAAGGAACGGCCCAAATCGCTGATCGATAAGTTGGTAAGCCGTCAGCATCTCTCCGGCGAAATAACGGGGCAGGAAGAGGCTCGCGACCACAATGCGGCCCAGCATGTAGCCGATTACGATCTGAAGAAAGCCGAAGTCGCCGGCGAACGCCACTCCCGGGATCGAGATGATCGTCAGAGTCGACGTCTCAGCCGAGACGATGCTCAGGGCGATCGCCCACCACGGGATCGTGTTGTTGGCGAGGAAATAGGACTTGAGCGACTTGTCCGCTTTGCCTGCGCCTTTCTTCTCGCGAAAGCGCATACCGAACAGCGTGATCGCGATCAGATAAACGGCTACCAGACCAAGGTCGAAAGCGCTGAGGCGCGTGGTCGGAATGGCTAGCGCGAGGGCGTCGAACGGGCTCGGCAATCGGGTCTCCTGACGATTTATTGCAGTGGAGGTTATGATAACGGGCTTGGGTGGAGGAGGGATTATGGATTAGGGAATAGGGATTAGGAACGACAAGAGCACGGCGCGTGTGTGGCGTGAGGAGAAGTGCAACGATGGCGTATTTTGTAGCGTTGGATGGTGGTGGAACCAAGACGCAATGCTGGGTTGCGGATGAAAAACGTGTGCTGGGCCGCGCTTCGGCTGGCAGCGTCAAGCTGATGGTGGTGGATGAAGCGACGGCGACTGCCCGGCTGCAGGAGCTGGTGCGCGAGGTCGCGGCGGAGGCGGGGGTTTCGCTTGCGGAGGTGACGCGGACCTGCATGGGGTTGGCAGGGATTTCGAGTGCGGTGGTGCGGGAGTGGGCAGAGCGGACGTTGCGCGAGGTCGTCGGCGGCGAGGTGTTGTTGTTTGGCGATGAGGAGATTGCGCTGGACGCAGCGTTTCGCGGAGGCCCGGGGATATTGGCGATTGCGGGGACGGGGTCGAACTTTGTGGGGCGGTGTGCGGATGGAACAGTAGTCACCGCGGGCGGCTGGGGGCCGATGCTGGGAGATGAGGGCTCAGGGCACTGGATCGGCCTG
>CAZZYB010000560.1:0-2666 GCA_964658125.1 uncultured Acetobacteraceae bacterium
TGCTCCCCAGCCTTGAAGTACACCGGCGCAAGCTCCGCCACCGCCCGCGCAAGCTGCCGAGAGGGCGAGTCATTCTCTGCCCCCAGCGCGAGCGTCTGCCGCTGTTGATCGGGCGTAGCCGAGCTCGGCACGCTCTCCGAAAACACCCGCACCGCCCTCTTGTCCTGCATCGTGTCGCCCGGCGTCGTATCACCGCCGACGATGTCGTTATTCAGCACCGCCTCCAGCGCCCACCCCTGCTCCTTGGCCACATGCGCCAGGTGTTTCGACCCATTCAGCCCCTGCTCCTCGCCGTCCACCGCGACAAAAACCACCGTCCCCTGCAGCTTCAGCTTCGACAGCACCCGCGCCGATTCGATCGACACCGCCACCCCGCTCGCGTCATCATTGGCCCCCGGAGCGTCCGCGTGCGAATCCATCACATCCGTCACCCGCGAATCCATGTGCCCGGTCACCAGCACCCACGGCGCCGCCTTCTCCGTGCCATGCATCACCGCATACACGTTCACCATCTTTGTTGGCCGCGCAAACCGGTTCGGAGTCGCCCCAGCCGCGGCAGGATTCTCCATGAACTCGTCGCGCTTGACCTCCAGGCACCCGCCACACTCCGCCGAAATCGCCTTGAACTCCGACTCCACCCAATCCGCTGCCGCATTGATCCCATGCCCCGCCGGAAGGTCCGTATCCATGCTCGAAAGCGTGCTTCGCGTGCCAAAACTCACCAGCTTCGCAATATCCGCCTGCACATTCGCTGCCGAAACCTGTTTGATGGCCGCCACGATCTGCGGATCGGCCGCAACCACCGGCATAGGCGGCGCGCCAGCCTGTGCCACCCCAGAACGGCTTCCAGCCGCAAACCCAACAGCAATCACAACTTCAACGGCGAGCCTCGAACCTCTAGGCATGGCATACTCTCCTCATGGGACGCGAAAATGGTGCGGTCCTGAATTGGCTCTCGCAGGTTGACGGGAGAGCCGCTCGTCGCTACAACAATAACTAAGCTGCCCAGACGCCGCTTGCAACATCCTAGCAAGAGCGCGCGAAACTATTGGGGAGGACGGTGTTTATGTCAGTTGTGTGCCCGGAGTGCGATAACCCGCTGGATATCGATGTCGACGACGTGGAAGAAGGCGACGTTATTCAATGTGACGAGTGCGGCAGCGACCTCGAAGTTGTCTCCAGCGACCCGCTGGAGCTGGCTGCAGTCGATGCGGAAGGTTACGACGACGAAGACGATGCCGTCGTAGCGGCAGATGAGGATGAAGAAGATGAATAGCAGCATGACAGCGCGAGCGCGTAAGACAGCACGCGCAGCAGTAACCGGCCTCAGCCTTGCTCTGGCCGTCGGCGTCGTCTCCACCGGCCCTCTGGCCCTCGCAGCGCACGCCCAGGACCGGGGCCCTGCCCGCCGTTCCATCGAAGGCAAAGTCGAAGACAAGAACGACGCTCCCATCAAGGGCGCCGTCGTCTACCTCAAAGACAGCCGAACCCTTGCCGTCAAGAGCTTTATTTCGGATGACGAGGGAGTCTTCCACTTCGGCCAGCTCTCTCAGAACACCGACTACGAGGTCTACGCGGAGTTCGAAGGAAAGCGCAGCAAGAGCCGCCGGATCAGCTCCTTCGACAGCAAGAACGACTTCAACTTCATCCTGAAGATCGACTCCGGGAAATAGCCGCCCACGCTTCTTTGTAGGACCTCTCACGAACCTGGGTGCCCATCTTCGCGACGGCGTCATCGTCGCTAAGGTGCGTATCGCGCCTGAGCGCGACCGCTTGCTCCCACTCAACCCAACCCTGTCATCTCGCCCTGAGCGAAATTGAACGGGGGAGAGACCTGCTTCCCGCCAACCGCGCGGACGCCGCATGCATCCCACTCGACCATGCCGGGCCCAACAAACACCCCATCCACCTCATTTATAGACCGCCGCGACTTCCTCCGCAGCGCCACTGCACTCGCCGCGGCCGGCGTCTCCACCCTCGCGACAGCGCAGCAGCCCAACACCGACAAGGCGGTCGAGCTGCCCCAGCTTCACGGGCCAACCGAAGCTCCCGAAAAGATGGCAGGGCCCTTCGAAGCGCCTGACCAGCGCATCGGCTTCGCTGTCGTCGGTCTCGGCCACCTCACGATCAACCAGATCCTCCCCGCGATGGGAAAATCTAAGTACTGCAAGCCAGTCGCCCTCGTCTCCGGCTCGCCCGACAAGGCCCGCAAAATAGCCGGCCAGTACGGCATCCGCCCCGAATCAATCTACGACTACGCCAGCTACGACCGACTCGCGCGCAACCCCGAGGTCAAGGTCATCTACATCGTCCTTCCCAACTCCATGCACGCCGAGTTCGTCGTCCGCGGCGCTAAAACCGGCAAGCACATCCTCTGCGAGAAGCCGATGGCGACCTCTTCCGCGGAATGCGAGCGCATGATCGCCGCCTGCAAAGCCGCCAACGTCAAGCTCATGATCGCTTACCGCCAGCAGTACGAGCCGATGAATCGCGCCCTCGGCAAAATGGTCCGCGACGGCAAGCTCGGCCCGATCCGCACCATCATCGCCACCAATACGCAGGACCAGGGCGACCCCACTCAATGGCGACAGAACCGCAAGCTGGCGGGCGGAGGCTCACTCCCCGACGTCGGCATCTACTGTCTCAACGCGGCGCGCTTCCTCTCC
>CAZZYB010000561.1:0-2663 GCA_964658125.1 uncultured Acetobacteraceae bacterium
CGGCTACGGGAGGGAAGCTGCTGGGGTTGGGGACGGGGAGCGTGAGCGTGCTTGGGTGGGAGCATGAGCAGAGGGTGATTGATAAGTGGAATCGGGGGTTTGAGGCGGAGTAGGGTATTGCGCGATGGAGATTTGAGGTAGCGCAAACGCAGATTCCCTTCGGGAATGACAAAAAAACTACCAGGCGTTGTACCAGCCGTTGTGGTGGGTGACGTGGATTTCTCCGCCGAAGAGGTGGCTTAGCTGGGGGGCGGTGAGGAGGTCGGCCTTGGGGCCGTCGGCTACGATTCTGCCTTCGCGCATCATGATGATGCGATCCATTTCGGGGAGGATGTCGGCGATGTGGTGCGTGATGAGGAGGATGGCGGTTCCGGTTTGCGCGAGGGAGCGGAGCAGGGAGCGAAGGTCGCGCTGAGCGGCGAGGTCGAGGGCGTTGGAGGGCTCGTCGAGGAGGAGCATCTGGACGCCTCCGGTGGTTCCGGCGATGGCGCGCCCGATCATGATGCGGCGCTGCTGGCCGGCGGACATTTCGCCTACCAGCTTGTGGCGTAGGTTCTCCGCGTGGACGAGGTGGAGGATTTCTTCGGCGCGGGCGCGCATGGCTGAGGTTACTTCGAGGTTGGGCCAGAGGGTGGAGCTGGAGAAGAAGCCGGTGAGGATGGCGTCGAAGCCCGTGGTGTGGAGGGTTTGGCGGCCGGGGAGCTCGGCTTGAACTACGCCCATGGTGCGCTTGAGTTGGGTGAGGTCCCAGCGGTCGCGATTGAGGATGCGGACGCGCATGTCGGGCTTGACCAGCGGATAGATTTCGCAGGTCATGGTCTTGAGAAGGGTGGATTTGCCGCAGCCGTTAGGGCCGAGGATGGCGAGGTGCTCGCCGTGGTTGACGATAAGGCTGAGGTCGTGGAGCACGATGTTGGTGCCGCGCGCTACGTTGACGTTTTCGAGCTGGATCATGGGTTCCACAGGATTCACTCTAAAGTGCGGTGCCGGTGGGTTTGAGATGGATGCTTACCAGTTCGGGGCGCTGGACTGTGATGGGGCCGAGGACGGCTACTTTGGGGAGGGGGCCGCGGACCATCGCTACTTCGTCGCAGGCGTAAAGGCGCGGACAGGTCTGGCAGTCTTTGTAGATCTTGTCGGGGAGGGCGGTGCGGTCGGCTTCGCGGAAGCCGTTGTGGATGAAGTAGTCGGGGATGCGGGTGAAGAGGCAGACGCTGAGGACCTTGTGCTCTTCGGCTTCGGCGATGAGGGCTTCGAGGATTTCGTCGCCGGCGCCGAGGCCGCGGAACTCGGGCTTGATGACGATGGAACGGACCTCGGCGAGGTGTGGGCCGTAGAGATGGAGGGCGCCGCAGCCGAGGAACTCCTGCTCGCCTTCGGGGGTAGCGCGGATGGCTACGGTGAAGTCGCGAATATTTTCGCAGAGCTCGGCGTAGGAGCGGCGGAGGAGAGTGCCGTCGCCGGAGAGGGAGTTGACGAGGTCGTAGATGTCTTGCGCGTCCTGCAGGCGGGCTTTGTGGACGCGGATGTTGGGGTCGCTAGCCATGGGCGGCCTCTGGTGAGGCGGTTGTTGGTTGTGAGTTGTTAGTTGTTAGTTTGGAGCGCGCTGCTCGGAGGGCTGCGACTACGCTGGCGGTGGCGGTGCCGCCGGGGACGTTGTGGCAGTCGACTGTGGCTTGGAGCGTGATGGCGGCGAAGAAGTCTTCGGCGAAGTGGGGGCTTAGTTTTTGGAGGTCGGCTAGCGGAATTTCGCTTAGCTCGACGTTGGTTTCGAGGCCGAGGCGGACGGCGTTGCCGATGATCTCGTGGGCGGTGCGGAAGGCTACGCCTTTGTTGGAGAGATAGGTGGCCGCGGCCATGGCGTTGAGGTAGCCGGTCTCGGCGGCCACCTTCATTTTTGTGTGACGGAACTTCAGTGAGCTAGTGAATCCGGGGAGGACGCCGAGGAGGCCGGCGAGGGTGTCGGCTATGTCGAAGATCTGCTCCTGGCCTTCCTGGAGGTCTTTGTTGTAGGCGAGGGGGAGGCCTTTTATCAGGGTCGAGAGTGCTGTGGCCGAACCTAGTAGCCGGGCGGACTTGCCGCGGGCTAGTTCGGTGAGGTCCGGGTTTTTCTTTTGCGGCATGGCGGAGGAGCCGGTACTGTAGGCCTCGGGGAGGTCTACGAAACCGAACTCGGCGGTGGCGTAGAGGGTGAGCTCTTCGGCGAAGCGCGAGATGTGGAGGCCGAGCGTGGAGGCGGCTTGAGCGAAGTCGAGCATGAAGTCGCGGTCGGAGGTGGCGTCCATGCTGTTGGTTGTTGGAGCGGTAAAGGCCAGGGCGTGGGCGGCGATGCTGCGGTCGAGGGTGAGGGTGGCGCCGGCGATGGCTCCGCTGCCGAGGGGGCAGAAGTTCATGCGGGTGCGGGCGGTTTGGAAGCGATCGATGTCGCGCTCGAGCATGGAGACGTAGGCGAGAAGCCAGTGGGCGATTAGGACCGGTTCGGCGCGCTGGAGATGGGTGTAGCCGGGCATGACGTGGGTTGCGTTCGCCTCTGCTAATTGGATGAGCGCTTTCGCCCATTCGGTTAGGCCCTGGGTCGTGGCGTCGATGGCGTCGCGGACGAAGAGGCGCATGTCGGTGGCGATCTGCTCGTTGCGGCTGCGGCCGGTGTGGAGCTTGAGGGC
>CAZZYB010000562.1:0-1535 GCA_964658125.1 uncultured Acetobacteraceae bacterium
CAATGCCCGACCGCCTTCCCTCCAATATGAGCACCATCCCTTACGGCCCCGGAGCGTCGGGCATCGATATCGGCACGGGCCGTTCCGCCCTCTCCTTCGCCGCCGTCCCCTGCCGCCAGATCACCTGTAAATCGGACACCCCAAGAACTCCCTGCCGGGTGCCCCATATCTCGCTTCTGAGATGTGGGTATCGGGCAATGCCCGACCGGGCGGGTGGCCCACATCTGCCAACCTCCTCCAAAGCGGGTGCCCCATATCTCGATTTTGAGATGTGGGATGCAAGGGACTAAGCAGCTTTCGTTTCCACAATCCACTCACATGCTGCGTCGACACGGGCGATGATTCGCCGCTCCGGCCAATACCCGTATCCCACGTTTGATTGGCGACACGCTCCATCAGCGCCGGTTCCTTCAACGCTCCAATGACGCTCATCGCAATCACCATCAGGCGGACAAGTTTGCCATTCGAAGCCGTCAAGACAGCGCCGTTCTCAATCCGTGAATATTGCTCGCTGGTCTTGCCGATGAGTTGAGCGAAATCCTTCGAGGACTTTTCAATGCGCTTGGCGGGCAATGCCACTAGCCTCTCGGGCGAAAAGGCAACACCTTCACCCTAGTCTTCAAAGGATCGACAGTCACCAGCGCACCTGCCTCAAGTTCGGCGGTCATCGGCAACAAAGCCGCGACCACCTGCATCCCAATCCCATTCGGCAGAACATCCTGGGACCGAACCTGCACGACGCTCGGCTTCCCAATGCCGCTTGCCGCCAGCATCAATCCAAAGTCCAGGTCCTGGGTACAGATCGTGTGGTCGTGTTCCTGCGCAAACAGCATGATCTCGTGATCAGGAGCATCCGCCGCCCAACTGCCGACCAGTGAATCGCCTCAAACCCAGCATGGCTCAGTGTCGCCAACTACAGTGGAGACAGGTTCATGTCCAGCAACAGCTTCATGCCGAAGCCAGCTCGACCTCTTGCCCGCTCGCCAGCCAGGCCGCATAGCGCAGCGCCTGCAGCACATCCTCGCGCTCCAGATACGGATACGCCGCAAGCAGCTCATCCACACTCGTCCCGGATCCAATCTGCCCGACGATCATCCCCACCGTCACCCGCATCCCCCGGATGCAGGCCTTGCCACCCATCACGGCAGGATTCTGCGTAATACGATCGATTTCACCCATGCATTGCCCCTCCCGATAAGCGCGTCTCCATGATAACGCCAGACCCGTAGCCTACCGCACCCCGCCAAGGACCCAATCGAAAACGATCAACCCCCTCGGCAGCCGAACCCCCGTCGCCAATCCCCGCCGACGGGCTCGCCGCAGGGGTACACCGCAAACCCCGCATAAACTACTCCAAACGGCACCATATCCGACACGAATCCCCCCACATTCACCACGCAATTCAAGCCCCGAACTCCTCCAGCAAAAAGCCCATGCCCAAAAATGGTGCAATTTCAGACTTCCACAAGTCCAGACCTAACCACCACCTTCTCAGGACTTTGCCCCCAAAAGTACAGGGGAGCATCCCCCCGCCC
>CAZZYB010000562.1:1604-2660 GCA_964658125.1 uncultured Acetobacteraceae bacterium
AGACACCAGAAAGAGGCCCCAATGTCCCACCCCGATCCCGCCCGCCCCCACGAACACGAAGAAGTCGAAAAATCAAAGGCCCGCCAGCCCCACGCCGAGCACGTCGAAACCCACAAAGGCCCCCATAACCCCAATGAAATCAACCCTAAGATGGCATCCGACATTGCCTACTGGTCCCACGAGTTCGGCGTCTCCGGCGACAAACTCCACGACGCGATCCGCTCCCACGGCACCCACGTCGCCAAAATCCGCGCCGCGCTCCACAAACCCGCCTGAGCCCCCACGCATCGAACACTTGCAGGAAAGGGTGCTCCAGATGTCGGTCAAGATACTCATTCTATTGACTTCCCTCTCTGCGCCCGCACTCCGCGCGCAGGCGATAACACCCGTCCCAAAGCTCGATCCCAACCAGTTCGCCGGAACCTGGTACGAAATCGCTCGCTACCCAACCAAACGCGAGAAAAACTGCGCCAATGACGTAGCTTTGCTAACCGCCGAAGGCGACAAACCGAATCAGTACCAGCTCGAAACCTCCTGCACCGACAAGAAGTCCTACAACGACACCCGCAACTTCACCGCCAACAGCAAAGGCAGCGGTGAGTTGAAGATACGCACCATCTGGCCCTTCTCCCGCCCGCTCTGGATCATCGCCACCGCCCCCGATTACTCCTGGTCGCTAGCCGCCACACCGAACCACAAGAGCCTCTGGATCTACTCCAAAACGTTGACGCTCAGCCCCGAAGTGCTCGCCGACATCAAGTCCCGCGCAGCCGCCCAGGGCTTCTCCCCGGACAAGCTCGTCATGACCCAACAGAAGCCCCGCTGAACTTCGCTTCCACCGCAACATTTGTCCCGCCTCTGCGTTCATAAGCGCAAGAGGTCTACTCCGATGCTCAAATACCTACCTTTCCTGCTCGCCGCAGCGAGCCTTTCGGCCGTTGCCGCAGCCCAGAACGCGCCCATCGAGCACCGCTACGCCGATCGCGGTAACACCCCTTCGACATTCCACTCCAACGAGCCGATCCCAGGCGTAAACGTCCGTTCCGGCCCCGGAAG
>CAZZYB010000563.1:0-2659 GCA_964658125.1 uncultured Acetobacteraceae bacterium
CGATGCGTGACCTGGTCCGAGCGCTGAAGGTGGAGGTGCCGGCGAATGTGCGCGAGGTGAGTGAGGGGCTGCAGTATCGGGACTTCATTACGGTGGGTGTGCTGGCGAACAAGTTGGATGTGGTGGAGTCGGATAAGACGTTGATCCGGGATACGTGGATTTATATTCAGGAGCCAGACGTGTTGCTGGGGCGGCTGCAGATTTTCAATAACTGGAGCCCGCACATGGTGGCAGATCCAACGAAGGTATGGATTGGGCTTGAGTATTTTTGTTATGACACCGATCCGCTATGGGCCATGCCGGATGAGGAGTTGAAGAAGTTTGCGGCGGCGGAGTTGGAGAAGATTGGGATATTGAAGACTGCTGATGTGCTGGACGGACATGTGGTGCGGGTGCCTAAGACTTATCCGGCTTACTTTGGGACTTATGATCGGTTTGACGAGTTGCGGGAGTGGACGGACGGCTTTGAGAATTTGTTCCTGGTGGGGCGGAATGGGATGCATAAGTACAACAACCAGGACCACTCGATGCTGACGGCGATGGGCGTGGTGGACGGGATTGCGGCTGGGCATGTAGACAAGGCCGCGCTTTGGAGCATCAATACAGAGCAGGAGTATCACGAAGAGAAGAAGACGTAGCGGTTGTTGTCGGAGGTTTAGATGAAGAAGCTTCTGTTGCTGGTGGTTGTTGCGTTGATAGTGTTCGTGGTGGTGGAGCGGGAGAAGCTTTATCTGCGCGACCCGCTGGCTTCGGTGAGTGTGAACGATGTGGTGCAGAGCGATATGCGGGTGTATATCAACTACTCGAATGAGGTGCTGGTGGAGCATACGGTGGCGCCGGTGACGCTGACGATTGTGCAGCAGGGGCAGCACCTGGGCACGCCTACGATGCTGCGGTGCGTGCGGTGGGCGGGGTGTTTGACGGATGCGAATCCGGCGTCGCTGGTGGAGACGATGAAGGGGCCGGTTGGGGAGATGTCGAACAAGATGGTTGAGTATCGCGATGATGACGGGCGTGATGTGAAGGTGAAGCTGCGGTAGTTCGTTCGGATTGTGGGTTGCACTATGGGCCGGGCCTTCAGCCCTCGAATTTGTTTCGCGACCATAACCCAGGGCTTCGCCCTGGGTTATGGTATGGGACGGGCCGTTGGCCCTAAAGACCGGGAGCGAACTTATGTTCACCGCGCTAATACGGCTGGAGCTAATTTGTTGGCGGACGATAGCAACTGCGAACGCAGATTCCCTTCGGGAATGACAAAGAAAATGTGTCACTCTATACCGCTAGATACGTTGATTTAGCGACCACTAGATACGTTGTTCTAACGGACAGGTTAAATTCGAGAAGGAGGTTGGCTGGTATGAACACGGTATGTCGGCGTCATTTTGTTGTAGCGACCTTTGCTCTCGCAACAGCGGCTCGCGGTATTACGCAGACGGCGGTGGCGCCGGTGCGGACGGCGCATGCGATGGTGGTGACGATTCATCATGACGCTACCGATGCTGGCGTGGAGGTATTGCGCGAGGGTGGGAATGCTGTGGATGCGGCGGTGGCGGTGGGGTTTGCGCTGGCTGTGGTGTATCCGGCGGCGGGGAATATTGGGGGTGGAGGTTTTATGCTGATTCGGCCGGGGTCGGCGAAGCTGGCTGGGGGGAAGGCGCGGTTTCTGGATTATCGGGAGAAGGCTCCGGCGGCGGCGAGTGCGGATATGTATCTGGATGCGCAGAGGAACGTGATTCCGAAGATGTCGACGGTGGGGGCTAAGGCTAGTGGGGTTCCGGGGACTGTTGCCGGGTTGGCGATGGCGGAGCGGAAGTATGGCCGGCTGGGGCTGGGGAAGGTGATGGCTCCGGCTATTCGGCTGGCTCGGGATGGGTATGTGTTGTCGGATGATCAGGCGCGGACGCTTCATGCGAAGCTGCTGACGCAGTTTGCGGAGTCGCATCGCATATTTCAGCGCGGTGGGAAGTTTTATGTTGGCGGGGAGAAGCTTAAGCAGCCGGAGTTAGCACGGACGCTGGAGCGGATTGCGGCTGATCCTGAGGATTTTTATAAGGGGAAGATGGCTGCGGAAATTGCGGCGTTTGAAGCTAAGAGCGGAGGGAATATAACGGCGGCTGACTTAGCGGCTTATGAAGCAAAGGAGCGCACGCCGCTGGTGGGGCATTATCACGGGTATGAGGTGTTGACTTCGCCGCCGCCTAGTTCGGGTGGGATTGTAACGCTGGAGATTTTGAATATTTTGAGTGGGTACGATCTGGCGAAGATTGGTGGCGATCGGTCGCCGGCGCAGATTCATGTGATTGCTGAGGCGTTTCGGCGAGCTTATATGGATCGCGGGGATTATCTGGGTGATCCGGATTTTAATACTATGCCGTTGAAGGAACTGGCGGATGTGAAGTATGCGGCGGCCTGGCGGAAGTCGATTGATGCGGTGAAGGCTTCGCCTTCGGCAGGGCTGGTGAGGCCGGCGGGTTTTTTGCCGGAGCCGCCGAAGGAGAAGGTGGTGCGGCATGAGTCGACGGAGACTACGCATTTTTCTGTGGTGGATGCGGAGGGCAATGCGGTGTCGAGTACGTACACGCTGAACTTCGGGTTTGGGTCGGGGGAGACGGTGGAGGGGCTGGGGTTTCTGCTGAATGATGAGATGGATGATTTCGCT
>CAZZYB010000564.1:0-2200 GCA_964658125.1 uncultured Acetobacteraceae bacterium
TATGGGAACGACCAGGTTGCGCAGATTATTACGTTCAACACGATGGCGGCGAAGGCGGCGATCAAGGACGTGGGCCGGGCGCTGGAGATTCCTTATGGCGAAGTTGATCGGATTGCCAAGCTGATTCCGGCGACGATCGGGATCACGATCGAGCAGGCGCTGAAGGATTCGCCTCCGCTGGCTACGGCTTATGAGACGGACACGAAGATTCGGGAGTTGATCGATACGGCGATGCGGTTGGAGGGGTTGGTGCGCGGGGCTGGAGTTCATGCGGCGGGGGTGGTGATTGCTCCGCAGCCGCTGACGGAGCTGGTGCCTGTGACTCGGACCAAGGATGAGGCGATTGTTACCAGCTACGACATGAAAGCTGTCGAGAAGATGGGCCTGTTGAAGATGGACTTCCTCGGGCTGACTACGCTGACGGTGATCGACGATTGTTTGAAGCTGATCAAGTCGAACCAGGGTGTCGTGGTCGATATGACGACGATTCCGCTGGACGACAAGGTGGTGTTTGAGAAGGTGTTTCACCGGGCTCTGACGAGTGGGGTGTTTCAGTTTGAGTCGGGTGGGATGCGGGATGTTCTGCGGCGGTATAAGCCGGATTCGATTGAGCACTTGACCGCGTTGAATGCGCTGTATAGGCCGGGACCGATGGGCATGATCGACGATTTCATCGAGCGCAAGTGGGGGCGCAGTGAGGTGAAGTACACGCTGCCGGAGCTGGAGCCTTTGCTGAAGGAAACGCTGGGCGTGATGGTGTACCAGGAACAGGTGATGCAGATTTCGAACGTCATCGGCGGGTATTCGCTGGGCGGGGCGGATCTGCTGCGGCGGGCGATGGGTAAGAAGGACGCTGCGGAGATGGAGAAGCAGCGCGAGATATTTCTGGCGGGCGCGGCGGAGAGAAAGTTTCCGAAGGCGCAGGCGGGCGAGATTTTTGACCTGATGGCGAAGTTCGCGGGGTATGGATTTAATAAATCGCACTCGGCGGCCTACTCGCTGCTGGCGTATCACACGGCGTGGTTGAAGACGCATTATCCGGTGGAGTTTATGGCGGCGCTGCTGACGTCGGAAACGTCGAAGCCGGAGAATGTGGTGAAGTACATTGGCGAGTGTAAGGAGATTGGGATCTCGGTTGTGCCGCCGAATGTGCAGGTGTCTGCTGCTTCGTTTACGCCGAAGGGCGACGCGATTTTGTTCGGGATGGGTGCGATCAAGAATGTTGGGGGCAATGCGATCGAGTCGATCGTGTCGGCTCGGAATGAACTGCAGGCGGCCGGGAAGACGGGGTTTGCTTCGCTGTGGGAGTTCTGTGACAAGGTCGATCTGCGGCTGCTGAATAAGCGGGTGCTGGAGTCCCTTTGCAAGGCTGGCGCTTTGGATGCGTTTGGGCCGCGGGCTCGGATTTTCGCGGCGATCGATAAGGCGATGGAGCGGGCGCAGAAGTCGCAGCGGGACGCGGCAGCCGGGCAGCATGGGTTGTTTGGGATTTTTGATGATGGGCCTGCGGCGGTGCAGACGGAAGAGGCGCTGCCGGCCGCTCCGGAGTGGGATGAACATGCTCGGCTGCAGAACGAGAAGGATGTGCTGGGGTTCTTTGTGTCGGGGCATCCGATGGACAAGTATCGCGAGAAGCTGCGGAATATGAAGGTTGTCGATACCGTCACGGCGTGCGAGATGAAGCCGGAGCCGATGGTGTTTCGGCGCGGGCAGTCGGAGCCGCAGAACGAGATTTCGATTGCGGGCGTGATTACCGGGTTGAAGGTGGCGAAGTCGAAGAAGTCGGGCGAGCTTTATGCGCAGGCTTCGCTGGAAGATACGGTGGGGAAGATTGAGTTGATTGCGTTCTCGTCGGCTTACGAAAAGCTGGCGGAGAAGTTGAAGATCGATGTGCCGGTGGTGGTTCGAGGGGCGCTGCGCGGGGAGGAGGATGCGGCGCCGAAGTTGTCGGTTTCGAGCATCCAGGCTCTGGAGGATATCAAGATCAAGCTGCCGGAGGCGCTAAGGATCAAGGTGCCGCTGCATAGTCCGGATGCGGGGTTGCTGGATAAGCTTTATGCGGTGTTTATGGGGGCTCCGGGGACGGGGAAGTTGATGCTAAATCTGGAGGAGCCGGGGGAGTTTTGTGCGGTGCTGGAGCCTAAGGGGATGGGCGTGGCGGCGGATGTTTTGTTTATTGAGCAGGTGGAGGAGTTGGTCG
>CAZZYB010000564.1:2210-2657 GCA_964658125.1 uncultured Acetobacteraceae bacterium
TAGCAGGTACTTTATGAGCTATGAGCTTTGAGCGTGTGAGCGTAAAGAAGATCACACCGCTGCTGAGTAGATTGTCGGATAGACATTTGGATCGCGCCTTCAGCGCTCGGACTCCCGTCTGGGCCCGAAACCCAGGGCGTTGCCCTGGGCTGGGATAGGGCGCGCCGTTGGCGCTTGGGCGTGGCGGAGGATGATTGTTTATTGAGCAGGTGGAGGAGTTGGTGGGTCGGGGCGGGGTGCAGGTCGTTTGATTCGTGACGTGCGATGGCAGGGCTGTCGGAGAACGCGTTTGGAATTCGATTGGGACGCCGAGAACGTCGCCCATATCGCTCGTCATGGGGTGTCACCTGAGGAGGTGGAGTTCGCCCTTGGCCACCCGACTCTGGAGATGGGCTATCAAGACTGGTGTTCTGAGGAAGAGCGCTTTGAAGAGATTGGGATGACGCG
>CAZZYB010000565.1:0-1332 GCA_964658125.1 uncultured Acetobacteraceae bacterium
GCTGCGAACCGCATCGGATATCATTGGCTGCCCTTGAGCAGCCTGCATGCTAATCACGAAACGACCGTCGTGGGTATCTACGATCACAGCGATAGGATTTCCGTTTTTTGTCGCGGCGAGTAGCATCTGTTTTTGATTCCCGAGTTGTCTCTCCTCAGCAACTTTATAGCCGCTTGGGCCCGCGGCCGTTTTCAGATTCTTCATAATGGAATCTGCGCTGGAAACTGGAACAATGACAAAGCTTCCGTACTGATATCCACCGGGGAACATGGAGCCCTTGGTGACAAAGTTGGCTTCACAGCTCGATGCGATCTCTGCGGTGGGTAGGGCGGACACCGCTTCGACGGCTGGCTTCCGCGCACGACTCAGCTTTTCGCCTTCCGTCGCGAGAGCTTCACCACGACTGCCGGTCTGCAACTTGTCCAGCCACTTCTCGCAGACGTAGTGGCCCGCATCTGCCAGCTTCATCGCCATTCCGGCTGGGAGAACCGCCTTAAACGTGACTAGACCTTGATCGCTTGCGGTAAAGTACATGGGAATCTCACGCGACCTGCCGGTCGCCTTTTGAGTAATCGCGAGTGTGGCCTTTCCGTTCTCATGGCTATCCGCACCAATGTCGAAGGCTGCGTCTGCAGCAATCATTCCTTTGATTTGGCTGATGGCATTATGGGAGGTCAAGCCATACAAGGCTACGGAACTTGTAATTGTGAGACCTTCTTTCTGACTCCCACTACTGGCGAGATTGGCTTCACAAGATTGAGCAGACAACACGTTCGGCAAGAGCGCACAGACAAGGCACAAGAATGCAATGCGTAGGTTCATCATCGATAGGTCCTTTCGGTTCGCGAATGTACGCGATGAAGTAGAAATTCAATTTGTAGCGCCGCTTCACTCAGCTAACAGCGGAGGCAGTCGCAAGAATTCTCGAACTTAGCCAGCGCACGAACATCTCCCTGCGCCACAGTCGGTCTCGGCGTTTTCGAACTCGCGGAGGGGTTGCTCTCGTTGGCAAAATCCGCCGCCTTCAAGCGGCATAGAGTTCGGCAGCGAAGAGCTTCTGGATTGGCATGTCCGAGACGACAAGTTTGCAACGGAGCCACGCACGGAATGACTTGGATTAGCAGGGCACTCGCCCAGTGGACGAGCCTAGGTCAATTACGCACCATCGTTGCTCTTGCACATCGACCGGACGGCTGTCGTACAACGGGAACGGCGGCGGCGTTTGCCGGGATCGGAGGGCCTCGGCGTAGATCCGGTCTGAAAACTTCTCCACCAGCGTCTCGTCGATCCGCAACGCCTCTGCGTAGGCCAGATATTGAGGGTCATTCCTGT
>CAZZYB010000565.1:1342-2622 GCA_964658125.1 uncultured Acetobacteraceae bacterium
TGGGAGGCAGCGGCGGCGGCGGGGGAGGCTGACTCCACGCCGTGCCGAGACCGAGCATCCGTATCCCAGCAAAATAGACCCTCATCACGGTGGCATAGTCCTGGATCAGCTGGTCGTCCGTGATCGGCGCACTACGTTTCACAAGGATTGGCAGCGGCGGGTTATGGTTTCCCATATTGAAGGCGAAGTGGGACATTGCCGCCGTAAACAGAACCATCAACTCCTGGTACCGATCAAGTGCCGCATCCGATCTCGGAATGGCGCCATGGGGATAGGTCCGGTCGAACGCCTGCTGCGCCTGCTGGTACCGGATTTCAGCGGCAGCTTGCTGGCCTTCCGGGGTGCTCCAATACCCCCGCTGCGAAGTGTGACCCGACGCCGGCGGCTTGAAACCGTCAAGCTGCGGAGCGTCGGCGTTTCGCCCCTGCGCCAGGCACTGCGTCGACGAAGTTAGAAGCCCACCAAGAACCAAGGTTTTCGCCAGCCTCGACGGCTTCATACGGTGTCGGATCTTAAGCATTTTGTAATCTCTCAATTGGATTAGGTCGTAGATCCATGCGGAACATCGCTCGTATGATCTTCTCTTTGGTGCTGCTCATCAGGAAACCAAACCGTTCTGTAGGCGTGTGAGCAACGAAAATCGTTATGACTCAAAGCTACCGACCTCAGCAGCCTACTTCCAGTTCGAAATACTCAAGTGAGCCGTAAAACTTTCATAACGATCAAGCCCATAAAATAATCGGAGCTGATTCAAGGCAGAAGCCCTCCGTAGCCATTTGTCGCGAACGGACCTCGCTAGGCTATGGAACCATCAACACCTGTACGGCACGATCAAGCTGTAGATCTTTGCCATGCGAGAGGCTTTCTGGATCGTTCGTCACCTGTACATCCGGCGTGACTTGCGTCTTCTCCATCACATTGCCAGCAGCATCTTCGATGGTTCCATAAGGGATGCCGACGATGAGTTGAGGATCCTGTTGCTGCTCCCAGGCCGCAGAAGTTCCCGTGCCAGGAATCGGGGTTCCAATCAATTGACCGATACCCAGATGCTGATAGACCCAGGGAAAGAGGTGGCCATCGGAGTAGTTGTCTTCGTTGACGAGCAGAACACTCTTGCCAGTCCATTTTCCGACCGGCGCTACAGGGTCCCAGCCCAATAGTTGACCGCGAGGAATGTAGTGTAGGTATTGCTTTCCACTCAGAAGCGTCACGAGGTCATCGCGCAGATGTCCCCCGTGATTGAAACGCGAGTCTACGACGATAGCTTTCTTTCCACTGTT
>CAZZYB010000566.1:0-2613 GCA_964658125.1 uncultured Acetobacteraceae bacterium
CGCTTCACCTCTGTGCCTAAAAAATAGCGCTTCACCTCTGTGCCTAAAAGAAATCAGCGGGCGCGGGCTACGGGTTTCTTCTTTTCTACCTGGGCGGGAGGGGCGGTGGTTACGCCGCTTTTTTCGTCCATCCAGGCGTCGAGGAGGCTTTTGCGGAAGCGCCAGCGATTGCCTAGTTTGAAGGCGGGGACGAACCCTTCGGAGGCGTAGCGGTAGAGGGTGTCGGCGCTGATGCCGAGGTAGTCCGCCGCCTGGCGGATGTCCATTACTTCCCTCGGTATGAGCTGAACTTGGGCCGGACTGGCCATCACTGTCTCCACATCGGCTTTCGCGGGGTATCTAGGGTGTTACACCCGTTGTACCCCGTTTTCCACAGGCTTACAAGAAGAATCTTGGGGGTCGGTGGCGAAAGCGGGTTGCGGTCGCCACCAGTTGGCGACGAAGGGACCGGTGACTTCGGTGGGGATGCCGGGCTGGGGCGACCAGAGTGGGATGCCGCTGCCGCGAGCCGCAAGCTCCAATTGCTCAATGGGTTGGCGCCAACCGTGCAGTGCCAAGGTGAAGAGTCCCCAGTGGATGGGCATGAGGAGGCCTGTCTTCGCGGGGCCGCCCATGGCCTGGCATGCGCGGACGGCGTTCGCGGGGCCGAGGTGGATGTTGGCCCAGGCTTCGTCGAAGGCGCCGACTTCGAGCAGGGTGAGGTCGAAGTGGTCGTATTGACCGGCGATTTCGGGGAAGCCTTCCCACCAGCCGGAGTCGGCGCCGAAGTAGATGCGGTGCTGTGGACCTTCGATGACGAAGGAGCTCCAGAGGGTAGTGAAGCGGTCGAAGAGTCCGCGGCCGGAGAAGTGGCGGGCGGGCCATGCGGTGACTTTAAGAGCGCCGGTCTGGGCGGATTCGGTCCAGTTGAGTTCGGTGATGCGGTCGGCGGGGACGCCCATGCCGGTCAGGCGTTTGGCGACGCCGAGGGAGGTGATCCAGCGGGTGTTGGCGGTGGATGGGAGGGTGGAGAGTTTGCGGGCGGTGTGTGCGCCGAGGTGGTCGTAGTGGTCGTGGGAGATGAGGACGGCGTCTAGTGGGGGTAAGTCTTCTAGATTCAGCGTGGGCGCGAAGAAGCGCTTGGGGCCGAGGAATTGCAGGGGGCTGGCGTACTGCTCCCAGATGGGGTCGATGAGGATGCGCTGGCCATCGATTTCTACGAGGAGGCCGGAGTGGCCGAACCAGGTTACGCGGAGGCCGTTAGTCGGCGGTGTGGCGTAGATGGTGGGGTCAGTGCGGAAGGGGCCGATGGGTGTTTTTGGAGTGCGCTCTTCCCTGCCGAAGAGGAGGCGTGGCAGGGTTTTGAGGAGGAGGCTGGGGCCTGCCATGGTTGTGGGGACCGGGTTTAGGAACTTTTTGCCCTGTTTTTCGGCTTTTTTGAGGTAAGTCATCGGCAGATTGGATGCGGCACAGGCAAGAACGAACCTCTGAAGGGTTTCCATTGTGATATTTCGCCACACTGGCAAACAGCAGGTCCTTCGCTATGCTCAGGATGACATATTCCTGCGAATGGAACTTACGGGAGGAAATAGAAGGGATTGGGGAGCTTTATGCTTACTTCGGCCTTGGGGGTGCCGGTGAGGTCGCTCCATTGGTCGCCTACGTTGAGGATTAACTTGTAGCCTTGGGCTAGGATTTGCTGGCGACGTGATGATTTGTAGGTGGTTACGGGTAGATCGTGCTCGGCGGTGTTGCGGAGGGCCAGGCCCTTCCAGCCGTGGAAGCCGGCGGATTCGAGGTTGCGGGCGGTGGCTTCGGTTTGCTGTTCGGGGCGGCCGGTGATGAAGAAAACATCGATTTTGCTGGCTTTTGCGAGGTTGAAGAGGCGGAGGGCGCCGGGGATGGCTACGGCGGCCTGGGGGCTGACTACCCATTCGTAGCTCATGTTGCGGATAAAGCCGTAGTCTTCGCGCTGCATTTCGCAGTAGCCGGAGAGGGAAGTTTCGTCTATGTCGAGAATGAGGGCTAATTTTTCGTGCGGTTTCGTGCTTAAGAGCACTTGTTTAAGGGCGGTTTCGGCGCGTTTGTACTGGGTATCGAGATCGGCCCAGTAGCAGCCCGTTTCGCCTACGCAGTCGGCGTACTCTTTGAGGCGGATCCGGGTGACGTCGAAGTTTTCGAGGGGGGTGGTGGACGGGAGCGCGGTCGGGTCTGCGGCGCCTGCCGCTTCGATCGCTTCCGCTTTCGCCACGGTCAGGCGGGAGGTGGAAGGCTTGGTTGCGGGGTTGCAGACGGGCGGGCCGTAGTGGTCGAGTGGGACTTTCGGGACCTGCGGCGCTTGAGCGGTGGCGATCGAGGCGGCGAGGCAGAGGGCGAGCAGGCGAAGGGTGTTCTTCGTGCCGTTCAGGATCATTCGCCGGAGCCGCCCTGGTCGGAGTAGAAGGCGGCGATCTGGTCTTTGTATTTTTCGGTGATGACGCGGCGCTTGAGTTTCATGCTGGGCGTCATTTCGCCGCTGTCGACGGTCCACTCGTCGGGGACGATGCCGACTTTCTTGATGGTTTCGAAGTGGGCGAGGTTGGCGTTCACCTTGTTGACGATGTCCTTGTACATTTCGTTGACCTTGGGGTCTTT
>CAZZYB010000567.1:0-2596 GCA_964658125.1 uncultured Acetobacteraceae bacterium
ACGACCACAGCACTCCTCAACGAAAACAGCACCCTCACCGACGTCTACACCCACCTCGACCTCCCGCTAGTCCCCGTCCTCCTCCGCATGGAACAGAACGGCGTCCGCATCGACGCCGCGCTCCTCCGCGAAATGTCCTCCCGCCTCGCCGTCACAATCGACGACCTCGCCGAGCGCGTCTACGCCAGCTCCGGCCACCGCTTCAACATCAACTCCCCCAAGCAGCTAGGCGACGTCCTCTTCAACAAGATGGGCCTCCCCGCGCCCATCAAGTACGGCAAGGGCAAGACCATCTCCACCGCCGTCGACATCCTCGAAGGCTTGGCCACCGAACACGAAGTCCCCGCCTGGGTCCTCGAACACCGCCAGCTCCAGAAGCTAAAGGGCACTTACCTCGACGCGCTCCCCATCCTCGCCGACGCCGCCGGCCGCATCCACACCACCTTCAACCAGGTAGGCACGGCCACGGGCCGCCTCTCCAGCATCAACCCCAACCTGCAAAACATCCCCATCCGCACCGAAGTAGGCCGAGAAATCCGCAAAGCCTTCATCGCCGCCCCCGGCAACCTGCTCATGTCAGCCGACTACTCGCAAATCGAGCTCCGCCTCATGGCCCACTTCAGCCAGGACCCGCTCCTGCTCGACGCCTACCGCACCGGCAAAGACATCCACACCCTCACCGCCGCCGAGGTCTTCGAAGTAGACCCCGCCACCATGTCCAAAGAAGTCCGAGCCCGCGCCAAGGCCGTCAACTTCGGCATCGTTTATGGAATTTCGCCGTTTGGCCTGGCAGCGCAACTCAACATCGACCAGAAAGTAGCCAAGGCTTATATCGAAAAATACTTCGACCGCTACAAAGGAGTCGCGACCTTCATCGAAACAACGCTCAATATAGTCCGCCGTGACCAGGCAGTCCGCACCGCTTTCGGCCGCAGCCGCCCCATCCCCGACATCCACTCCCGCAATCCCAACCAGCGCGGCTTCGCAGAACGCACCGCCGTCAACACACCCCTGCAAGGCACGGCCGCCGACCTCATCAAAATCGCGATGCTCCGCATAGACGCCGAACTGACCCGCCGCAAACTAAAATCCCTGATGACCCTTCAGGTCCACGACGAACTACTCTTCGACGTAGTCCCCGAAGAAGCCGAAGAAATGCAGCACCTGGTAAAAACCGAAATGGAATCCGCTGCGACGTTCAGCATTCCCATCGTTGCTGATGTTGGTCTTGGAGATAACTGGCGCGATATTAAATGAACTCGATATACCGATATTGTCTTAGCAACTACGCGATTCGCGGTGATACCATCATTCGCTATGCGACATCTTCTTCTTGGCTTGAGCATTTGCTTGCTATCCGCGCAGGCGCAGAAGGCTAAGCCGCCGCTTTACTTCTACTTCGATGGTCTTGGCTTTTCGGCGAACGGCAGGTGGATTTCTGCTGATCCAAAGCAAAAGGGAGCATTTCCTAGTGAGGTCCAACTAGAATGCAAACGAAGCACGAAGCTTTGCACAGAAGCCACTGCGGAGTACTTCAGCGGGCATCCCCATGTTTCCATCGACTACCTAAACATAGAAAGATGGGATGCAAATGGAATCGTTGCGAGTGGTTCAGGGTCGATTTGCATGATTAGAATGCTCACAATTTCTTTTGCCGATAAGACGATTGTCCAAGCGATCTCTTCGAAGGTACTCAGTGAAGAAAAACGTACGGCATGCAAGTTCTTGAGTGCTAGTGGTACTGAATTGGAGAAATTCGTTATCAAGAACTCGGATGCTTGGGTTTCAGATCCTTACGGTGAAAGTTTGAGTAAATTCTAGCTGCACGGTTTTCGGGCTCAGCCATCATTCATAAAACTTCAGAGCGATTGAGTCAGGTAACCTTCTCCCGTGCGCCTCGTCCTCGATACCTCTGTCATCGTCTCTGCCTTCCGCAGCCCACGTGGCGCCAGCTTCCGCTTGCTTGATCTCGTCGATCAGGATTGCTACACGCTCCTTGCCACATCACCGCTCTTCCTCGAATATGAAGCTGTCCTCAAACGCCCGGAGCAAGTCGCCGTACATGGCCTCTCCATGCAGCAACTCGATGCGGCTTTGGACGATCTGGCATCTCACATCCACGAAGTACGCATTGCCTTCGACTGGCGACCACAGTTGCGTGACCCTGGCGACGAAATGGTATTCGCCACCGCCATCAACGGCTTCGCAGACGCCATCGTCACCCACAACGTGGCTGACTTTCTCCCCGCAGCCAATAACTTTGGCATTCGCGTCTTGACACCCGGACGTATCATCGAAGAGAGGTTCAGCGATGGCCGCCGCCAGTAGCCCCGTTTTCCTACCCAATGAGTTGCTCGAAGCCGCGCAGAAGCAAGCCGAACGGGACGGCGTGCCCTTTGACGTATGGATATCCTCAGCACTCGCAGATCGCCTGAGCGCCACCGAACAAGCTCAAGATTTCTTCAGGCTGCGAGCCGCCCGCGCCCGCAAGGGCGCATTGCGCGAAGCTCTGAACTCCATCCCTGATCGTGACCCCGACCCCGGCGACGAACTCGAGTCATGACTCCTTGAGCCTTGACCAATATTCGTTTATAAA
>CAZZYB010000568.1:0-2584 GCA_964658125.1 uncultured Acetobacteraceae bacterium
CCCCACGCCCCGCCCTCAGAACGAATCATTCACCTGCGCCAACAACCTCTTCCAATTCTTCTGATTCCGCCGATAACTCTTCTTTAAATCCTCAAGAATCCGCCCAAAATCCGGATTCTCCTGCATCCCCCGCCAGGCCGGATTCTTCTCAAACCACGGAAAATTCTCATTCCCCAAATAGATCGCTCGCCGCAGCCAGTGCAGCGCCTCGGACGCATCGCCCTCTACCGCAAAGTAAGTAGCCAGCCGATAAGCCATCTCGCTATCCGCCTCCGCCGCCGACAAAGTCTCCTCCAGAATGAACCCCGCCGCCCTCTCCCGATCCCCCATCTGCACATAGCACATCGCAATCGTCGGAAACACAATCCGCAGCGAAGCATCATCCTGGATCACCTGCTCCAGCGTCTCCACCGCCCGCGCCAACTGCCCTTCGCGCATCTGCTGATACCCCAGCGAAATTCTTAGCAGTGGCTGTTTGGGCTCCAGCGTCAACCCTTTACCAATCTCATCCGCAGCCAACTCCAACTGGTTCTGATACTGGTACACCCGCGCCCGATGGTTATAAACCACCGCCGCATTCGAAGGATTCAACCGCAGCGATGTATTGAACTGGTCCAGCGCATCCTCGTACATGCCATCGATCCGCAGCGTCATCCCCGCCACAAGATGCACGTTCCAATCATTCCCCGCCGTCTGCAAAAGATGCTCAATCCCATGCCGCGCACTCTCTTTTTCACCGCGCGACAGCAGCATATAAATCCGATATAAATTCGCCTCCACCGACGACGAATCCAGCGTCAACGCCTTATCAAACGCGCGCCGAGCCTCGAGCACATGCATCTGCCCACCCAACCCATGTTGCGCATACTGCAAATGCGTAATCCCCAACCCGGTCCACGCCGGCGCATACTCCGGATCACGCGCCACCACCGCCTCAAACATCGAACGCGCCCGATCCAGGTCCTCGCGATTCCCCGTCCGCGACATAAACGACGACAGCAGCGCCCGAGCCTGCAAATACTCTTCCGAAGCATCGTCCTGCAACGACGTCTGTCCTCGCGTCGACACCTCCAGCTCGCCGACCCCGTGCAGCTCCGCAAACACCTCGTCGCAGACCTCACTCTGCACCGCAATCAAATCGAACGACGCCACATTGATCGCTCCACCGGTCCTCACACTCTGGCCCTGCACATCCAGCAACTGCCAGTTCAAATCGAAACCCTTATCCGACCTTAGAAAACTTCCCGCCAGCACAAACCGCACCAGCAGCTTCCGCCCCACACTCAGCGGATCAAGCTGCTGCGTAGCCACATTCATCAACGCACTCGAAGGCCTCACCACCAGCGACGGCACCTTCGCCAACCGAGCCGCCAGCGCATCCGCCAGCGCATACCCATACAGCGGCGTAGCATCCGGCGGTCCCAGGTTCACAAACGGCAGCACCACAATCGAATTCTGCTTCGTCGAAACCCCCGCCCCACTCTCGCGAAACCGTTCCGCCAGCATCGACAAAATCCCCGTCGACCGCTTCTCTTCCTCGGGAGTCTCCATATCCAGCCGCGCCTGCGCCGGCATATTCGTCGCCCCTTCCCCCGGCATCAACACCGAGTCCAGTTGCAACGCCTTCAACACCGTCTTCAACGCCTCGCGAACATCCGCCGCCGAACTAAAACGCTCCGCCGGCTGCTTCTCCAGGCAGCGCAAAATCACGCTCTCCAGCTCAACCGGAATCTCCGGCACAATCTCCCGCAGCGACGGCGGCGAAGCAAACTGGATCGCCCGTATACTCTGCATCTCCTGCGCATCGGGCCGATGAAACGGATGCCGCCCACTCACCATCTCGTACAAAATCAAACCCAGCGCAAAAATATCGCTCTGCACGCTGCTCTGCCCGGTCACAAACTGCTCCGGAGCCATATAAGCAATCGTCCCGCCGCGCGCCGTATACGTCGCTCCAGGCAGCGGCGTCATGTCCTCCGTGGGCGACTCCGCATCGAAGTCCCTCTGCTCCCGCTTCAACTGCCGAGCCAGCCCAAAGTCCAGAATCTTGATCAGCCCACCATCGGTCAGCATCACATTCGCCGGCTTCAAATCCCGATGAAAAATCCCCAGCCCATGCGCCGCCGCCAGACCATCGGAAATCTGAATCCCACTCGAAAGCACCAGCTGCGTACTCGCGGGCCCCTCGGCAATCACCTTGTCCAGCGACTTACCCGGAATGTACTGCATCACGATGTAGGCTTCGTCGTCCGCCTCGCCCACCTCATAAATCGAGCAGACATTCGGATGATCGATCGCCGAAGCCAGTCGAGCCTCGCGAAGCTGCGTTGCGCGAATCTGCTCCAGCGTCTGCGTCCCACGCTTCAGTAGCTTGAGCACCACGGGCCGCTGCAGTTGCGTATCGTTGGCCAGGAACACAACCCCGCTCCCACCCGACCCGATCTTCCGCACAAACTCGTACTGCTTGATCACGCGGCGCTTCATACCTGATTATTGCAGCATCGCCGCGCAGCTCTTGTGGAACGCCCAACGGCGCCGCTCACCACCCACAACCAATCCAGGCGCCCGCTCTCTTCCACACCAC
>CAZZYB010000569.1:0-2576 GCA_964658125.1 uncultured Acetobacteraceae bacterium
GCTGGCCGACTTCAAGGGGAAACCGGTGGTGGTGAACTTCTGGGCTACGTACTGTGGGCCGTGCCAGTTGGAGATGCCGTGGTTCCAGGAGTTCACGAAGAAATATGCGGATAATGGGCTGGTGGTGCTTGGGATCGACGAGGAAGATGGCGTGACCAAGGAAGCCGTGGCGAAAGCGGCGGGAAAGCTGGGGGTGACTTATCCGATTTTGTTTGCTGAGGGGAAGGTTGGAGAGAATTATGGAGTGGGGGACTATCTGCCGGTGACGGTTTATGTGGGTAAGGATGGCAACGTGGTGGCGCAGACTCCGGGGGCTCCGAGCAAGGATGAGATGGAGGCGAATATTCGCAAGGCGATAGGGCTGTGAGGAAACAGGGATTAGGGATTAGGGAACAGGGATTAGGGTGGTGGGTGCTGGCGGTTGTGCTGGTCGGTGGGGGTGTGGTTGCGGGGCAGAGTATTGAGGGGTTGCCGGGGCCTCCGAGCGGGAAGGGGCATGTGGCTTATGCGCCGGAGGTGGCGGAGGTTGCGGCGGGGAAGGCTTCGGTGGTGGAGCTACGGTTTCGGGTGGATGAGGGGTTTCACGTGAACTCGCATACACCTTCTTCGGAGATGCTGATTCCTACGGTTTTGAAGCTGGAGCCCGCGGCCGGTGTGAAGGTGGTTGGCGAGGAGTATCCGAAAGGGTCGGCGTTTAAGTTGGGCGATGAGACGCTGGATGTTTATCAGGGAGAGTTTCGGGTCCGGCTGCGGGTGATTGCGGCGAAGGGTGCGAGCACGATGACCGGGGGGCTGCGGTATCAGGCTTGCGATCATGCGGCTTGCTTTCCGCCGCGGACTGTGGCGGTTAGTGTGGTGGTTACGGGGAAGTAGTGGCCCGGTGATTTAGTGGCTGAAAAGTGCGAGCGGTAGCGCGGGTGTGGACAGTGTGGCGGGTCCTTCGGCTTCGCTCAGGATGACAAATTTGTTTTGGTGTTGAAGAGAGCGCGCGGGCGTGGTTACTGGTGCGGGCGAGAAGCGGGTCCTTCGCTGCGCTCAGGATGACATGTTCAGGTGGAAGCGCGCGGGCGTGGTTACTGGTACGGGCGAGAAGCGGGTCCTTCGCTGCGCTCAGGATGACAGGTTCAGGTGGAGTCGAATCACTTGCGCTGGTTGGCGAGTTTCTTCTGGGCTTCGAGGAAGCGGCGCATGCGGTCGAGGGTGCGGGCTTTGCCGAAGACTATGAGGCTTTCCAGCAGGGGTGGAGAGCTGGCGCTGCCGGTGATGATGGCGCGGAGGAGCATGAAGTTTTCTTTGACCGACCACTGGTGGGTTTCGCCTAGTTTCTTGAGGTCGGCTTCGATGGTGGCGGTGTCCCAGGCGGCAGCTTCGAGGGTGGTGAGCTGCTCGGCGGCGAAGAGGAGGGTTTCTTCGGGGGTGCGCTTTTTGGGGAGCCAGACGGACTCGGGGGGCTGGACGTTGTCGGAGAAGAAGAAGGCGGTCATGTCGCCGAACTGGCCGAGGGCGTCGATGCGGGTTTGGACGAGGCCGGCTACCGCGCGGAGGTAGTCGTCGGAGAGGATGGTGCTGCGGAGGGCGGCGTAGAAGTCGTCCGGGGACTGCTTGCGGATGTACTCGCCGTTGAGCCACTTGAGTTTGACGAGGTCGAAGACGGGGCCGCCGAGGGAGATGCGGGAGAAGTCGAATTTTTCGATCATCTCGGGCAGGGAGAAGATGTCGCCTTCTTTGGTGTTGAGGTTTTTGCTGACGATTTCCTGCTCGGTGGGCTGGGCCATGCCGCCGCCCATGAGGCCGAGGAAGTTGAGCATGGCGGTTGGGAGATAGCCGGAGTCGCGGTAGTAGACAAGCGAAACGGGGTTTTTGCGTTTCGAAATTTTTGACTTGTCGACGTTGCGCAGGAGTGGCATGTGCCAGAATTTTGGGAGGTCCCAACCGAAGGCTTTGTAGAGCAGGACGTGCTTGGGGGTGGAGCTGATCCACTCTTCGGCGCGGATGACGTCGGTGATATGCATCAGGTGATCGTCGACTACGTTGGCGAGGTGGTAGGTGGGGAAGCCGTCGGACTTCATCAGGACCTGGTCGTCTACGTTGAAGTGGTCGAAGGTAATGTCTCCGCGGAGTTCGTCGCGGAACGTTGTGGAGCCGTCGGGGACCTTCATGCGGATGGTGAAGGGCTTGCCGGCGGCCAGGTTTTCGTCGATTTCGGATTGGGAGAGGTGGCGGGAGCGGCCGTTGTACTTGGGGGGCTGCTTGGCGGCCATCTGCTGTTTGCGTTCGGCGTCGAGTTCTTCGGGGGTTTCGAAGGCTCGGTAGGCGTGGCCGGTGGTGAGGAGCTTGTCGGCGTATTCGCGGTAGATTTCGGTGCGTTCGGACTGGCGGTAGGGGCCGTAGGGTCCTCCGACGTCGGGGCCTTCGTGCCAGGAGAGGCCGAGCCACTTGAGGGCGTCGAAGATCATTTGTTCGGAGGTGGAGACGAAGCGGGTGCGGTCGGTGTCCTCGATGCGCAGGACGAACTGGCCGCCCCGCTGGGCGGCGAAGATGTAGTTCAGGAGGCCGATGTAGGCGGTGCCTACGTG
>CAZZYB010000570.1:0-2554 GCA_964658125.1 uncultured Acetobacteraceae bacterium
CTTGACCGCTGCCGCATCGAGCGCACCTTGAACGAAATCCGCCCCTTCCGGCTTTATCAGCTTGACCTGCGTTGCCTCTCCCGAAGGGACGACGACTTCGCTACCTGAGAAGAGGATCGTGAAGCCGATGCCCGGATGGCCGAGAAAGCCGGCAGAGTCGTCTCCTGAGGCGGCTACAGCGACCCGGAAGCACTGACCGGGGCTCACGTCGGTCAGGGTCGGTGGAATGTTTACCTTAGGTAAGGTATTCGGCCATTGCCGAGTTACGAGAGAGTCATCCAGGATCAGCGGCTGCGTCATCAGCTTGGCGGGTCCGAGCTTTAGCTTTTGCGGTGTGGTCTGCTGTTGACCGTAGACAACGACGTGAGCGAGGAGCAGCGATGCTGTGAAAACGGAGAATGTACGCTTCAAGTGGCTTCCCGGATTGTGAAATGAGGTCACGCTATTATGGCGCACAGAAGCGCACAGTGCCCAACTTGATAGCATCGCTTTGTGCGGATGGAGCTTTCGACCCCGGTAAAGTTCGTCAAGCGGGTGGGCGAACGTGTCGCTGCGAACCTGGCGGAGCGTGGCGTCGAGACGATTGAAGACCTGCTTTATCATCTGCCGTTTCGGTATGAAGACCGGCTGCATCCGAAGCCGATTGCGGAGCTGCAGCCAGGTGAGATGGCGAGCATTGTGGGCGAAGTGCGTGGGACGATCCTGCTGAAGACGCGGGGCTCGCCAATTTTTGAGATGACTGTGGGGCAGGGCTTGCAGTCGGTGAAGTGTATGTGGTTTCACGGGACGTATCTCAAGGACAAGTTTCGTGCGGGGCAGATGGTTGCGCTGTATGGGAAGCTTGAGGGCTCGCGGAGTGGCAACGCGGTGGGCGCGGCGGCGGGATCTACGCGGCTGAAGATGATTCAGCCGACGTTCGAGATATTGCCTGATGCGAATGCGACCGGTGAAGATGCTGAGTTCACGATGCTGGAGATGGGGCGGATTGTGCCCGTGTATGAGTCGCTCGGGGGGAAGACTCCGTGGGGGGCGAAGCTTACTTCGCGGTGGCTGCGGCGGGTGGTTTGGACTGTCTTTCGGGAGTTGATGGAAGCGGGCGTGGGCGCGGAGGAGACGCTGCCGGAGTCGATGCGGAAGCGGCTGGAGTTTCCGGGGCGGATGAGTGCGCTGGAGGCGCTGCACTTCCCTGCTGCGGGGACGTCGATGGTCGAGCTGATGAGCGCGCGGACGGCGGCGCATCGGCGGCTGATCTTTGAGGAGTTCTGGTACCTGGAACTGGGGCTGGAGCTGAAGCGGCGGCGGCTGCGCGAGCGGGTTGGAACGGCGTTTGTAACGGATGAGAAGGTGCGTGGGGCGCTGAAGCAGGTGTTGCCGTTCAAGCCTACGGCGGCGCAGAAGCGGGTGCTTGGGGAGATCGTCGCGGACATGCGCGCGGCTCGGCCGATGCGGCGGCTGCTGCAGGGTGATGTGGGAAGCGGGAAGACGATTGTGGCGCTGCAGGCTGCGCTGGTGGCCATCGAGAATGGGTACCAGGCGGCGATGATGGCTCCGACGGAAATTCTGGCGACGCAGCATTATCTGTCGGCGCGGAAGCTGTTGGCGGATGTTGTGTCTCCGCGGACGGGCAAGCCTTATCGGGTGACGTTGCTGACTGGGTCGCTGGATGAACGGTCGAAACGCGAGGCGCGGGCGAGGATTTTTCGGGGTGAGGCTGACCTGGCGATTGGGACTCATGCGCTGGTTGAGGAGAAGGTGGACTTCGCGAACCTGGGGCTGGTGATCGTCGATGAGCAGCATCGGTTTGGTGTGCAGCAGCGTTTCAAGCTGATGCGGAAGCCGGGAGCGGGCGAGCCGGATGTGCTGGTGATGACGGCTACACCGATTCCCCGCACGCTGGCACTGACAGTTTATGGAGACCTTGAGGCTAGTGTGATTGACGAGCTGCCGCCGGGACGGACGCCGATTGTGACGCGGCGGATGCCCGAGGAACGGTCGGATGAAGTGTGGGCGTTTGTAAGGAAACAGGTTGAGGCTGGGAGGCAGGCTTACATTGTCTATCCGGTGATCGAGGGCAGCAAGGACGATCAGCCGGAACTGGACTTTGCGGTCGATGCGCCAGAGCCTGACGCGCCAAAGCGGCGGAAGAAGGCGGATAAGCCGAAGCTGCGGTCGGCTACTGAGATGTTTGAGGAGTTGCGGGGAGGGGCGCTTGCGGGGTTGAAGCTGGGACTGCTGCATGGGCGGATGAGCGCGGACGATAAGGAAGTGGCGATGGCTCGGTTTAAGCGCGGCGAGATTGATGTGCTGGTTGCTACTACGGTGATCGAGGTTGGCGTCGATGTGCCGAATGCTTCGGTGATGGTGATTGAGCATGCGGAGCGGTTTGGGCTGGCGCAGATGCATCAGCTGCGGGGGCGCGTGGGTCGAGGAGCGGCGAAGAGTTATTGCGTGCTGCTGACCGGGAGTAGCGTTTCGCCGGAAGCGGAGTTGCGGCTGAATGCGATGGTGCGGACGCAGAATGGGTTTGAGTTGGCGGAGCTTGATTTGCAGCAGC
>CAZZYB010000571.1:0-2533 GCA_964658125.1 uncultured Acetobacteraceae bacterium
CAGGCGAACTACTACTTCTACATGACGCTGAGCGGGTTGAAGCCGGACATGGATGTGCGTGCCATGAGCACGATGACGAAGAAGGAAGATGCCGTGAAGGCGCTGGAGGGGTCGATTGCGTTTGCGCATAAGGCGATCGCTACGATCACTGCGGCGAATGCGTTCGACACGATCAAGGGCGCGGATGGGATGAATACGCGGGCTACGCTGGCGGCCTTTGGCGTGGCGCATGGGTATGACCACTATGGGCAGATGGTGGAGTATCTGCGGATGAATGGGATTATTCCGCCGTCGAGCGCGAAGTGAAACAGGGGATAGAGAGTAGAGGATAGTGAATAGTGAAAAGGGGCTGCGGCGGTTGTCGCAGCCCTTATTTGTTGGTCTATAATTTCGCGCATGCGTAGACGTAGACCCTTACTTATTACTGCGGCAATGGCCGTGGTCCTCGGATCGATTGGGCTGGTGCACCTGATGCAGCAGCCGCGGTTCGCCGAGTTTCACAATGTGGATGTACTGCAGCTTCTGGCTTCGGGAGCTTGTTTTGGAGTGGCGGTTTGTTCGGTGGTGCTTTTCCTGCGAATGCGTAGCGGCACGGATTGAGCGTGCGCGGCCGAAGCGAAGACGAACGCAAAGAACGCTGAGGACACACGCAGAGGACACAAAGGACTCGCTGGAGTTTAGCGGGATTCTATGGGGGTGTAGGGGGCGGGCCAGGCAGGGCCGGTGTAGTCGGCGCGGGGGCGGATGAGGCGGTTGTCGTCGTGCTGCTCGATGACGTGGGCGGCCCAGCCGGCGATGCGGCTGATGGCGAAGATGGGGGTGAAGAGGTCGATGTCGATGCCCAGCGTGGTGTAGGTGCTGGCCGAGTAGAAGTCGACGTTGGCGTTGAGCTTCTTCTGGTCCTTGATGAAGAGCTCGATTTTGCGGGACATCTCGAACCACTTGGGGTTGGCGTCCTTGCCGAGGTCTTCGGACATCTTGCGGAGATGGGTCGCGCGGGGGTCTTCGGTGGTGTAGACGCGGTGACCGAAGCCCATGATTTTTTCCTTGCGGTCGAGCATGCCCTGGACGTGCTGGACCGGGTCTTCGCCGGAGGCTTCTACAGCGAGGAGGAGGTGCATGACGGCTTCGTTGGCTCCTCCGTGGAGTGGGCCTTTAAGGGCGCCGATCGCGCCGGTGATGGCGGAGTGCATGTCGGAGAGCGTGGCTGCGATGACGCGCGCAGCGAAGGTGCTGGCGTTGAGCTCGTGGTCGGCGTGCAGAATGAGGGCTACGTCGAGGGCCTTGACTGCGGTCTCGGAGGGCTTTGCTCCGGTTAGCATCCAGAGGAAGTTGGCGGCATGCGTGAGCGTGTGGTCGGCCTCGATGATGGGTTTGTCTTTGCGGATGCGGTCGAAGACGGCGATGATCATGGGGATCTGCGCGGTGAGGCGGAAGCTTTTGCGGAGGTTGGCTTCGTGGGTGACGAGCTTCTCGTCGTCGTCGTAGATGGAGAGCAGCGAGACGGCGGTGCGCAAGACTTCCATGGGCGACGCGTCTTTGGGGACGGCGTGGAGGAAGGCGATTACGTCCGGAAGGAGTACGCGCGCGGCGGCTAGCTGCTGGGTGAAGGCTTTGAGCTCGGCGGCGGTGGGGAGATTCTTGTTCCAGAGGAGGTAGGTGGTCTCTTCGAAGGTGGACTTGTCGGCCAGCTCGTGAATGTCGATGCCGCGATAGGAGAGGATGCCCTTGGCGCCGTCGATGAAACAGATGGAAGATTCGTTGGCGACGACGTCCTGAAGGCCCTTTGGTGCGGTTGTTGACATGGTTACGATGCTCTCCGAGCGGATTTCGACAGCGGCAAAGAATGCGACAGCATCAACGGTTATAGCGAAAAGGCGAGGGAATTGTCACGAATGACGGGCGTTTATCGGAATGGGTGGGCATAGGGCTATCAGGCTACGGACTGCCACTGACCTGTATCGGCGGATTGGAAGATGGCTTCAATGACGGCCATGTTTTTTATGGCGTCTTCGATGGGGACGGGGACTTCAGTGTTGTCGAAGACGGCCTGCGCGAAGGCTTCGGCTTGGAGGGTGTACTGGTCGACTAGCGGGAAGGTTTCGATGGTGAGGCCGCCGCCGTAGAGGTCGGTGCCGTCGTCCATGAGGAGGCGGGCAGGTCGGGTGGCAGCGGCGTTGACGGGAACTTCGAGCTCGATGCGGCCCGTGGTGCCGAAGAAGTGGAGACGCTGCGAGGGGACTAGCTGGGTGCTGCAGGTGAAGATGGCCTGGCGTGCGTCGCCGAAGTCGAGGAGTGCTGAGGTCAGGCGGTCGGTGTGCATTTCGGGGTCGCGGCTGATGAGGGAGACTACGCGGGTGGGTTGCGCGTTGAAGGCGTAGCGAGCGGCGTGGACGAGGTAGCAGCCGATGTCCATGAGGGCTCCGCCGCCGATGTCGGCGCGGTTGCGTATGTTGTCGGGATTGATGTTGAAGTAGCTGAAGTGGCCGTGGATGGCGCGGAGTTCGCCGATGCGGCCTGCGTCTATTAGCTC
>CAZZYB010000572.1:0-2502 GCA_964658125.1 uncultured Acetobacteraceae bacterium
GGCATTGAGGTGTGGGTCGACTGCCTTGGTGGCGGGGTTCCAGACGTTGCCGTTCGCGGAGAGGATGCGCGCGGAGAAGTTGGTGAAGCGGTTCGGATTTTTGCGGAGAACGATCTGGGTGGTTGATCCAACCTGCGCTGCTTCGACTTTGCGGCCTGCTGCCTGGCGGGCGCGGAGGAGGTCGAGGTAGACCTGCGCGAAGGGTGCATTGACGGGCTGCTGCGTGGGGGCGTAGAGGGGGAAGGCGCGGTCGATGAAGTTGGAGATGGGGAGCGCGGCGTCGACGTCGGCGAGGCCGGAGACGTGGTCGGGGTGGATGTGCGTGGCGAGGAAGTAGTCGAGGGTTTTTGAGGGGGAGTGGGTGAGGGCGTAGGCGGCGATCCACTCACCGGGGCGGCGTGAGGCGTTGGGACGTGCGGGGTTGGTGGTTCCTGCGGGTGGGTCGATGACGGCGCCTGCGTCGATCATCATGGTGGTGCTGTCGGGGAAGATGAGGAGCGTGGAGTTGCCGCGCGCGGTGTCGATGTGGTGTATGTCGAAGTGGCCGTCGGACCAGGTAGGCAGGGGGCCGTGAAGCTGCGCCGTTTCGCGGGCGAGCGTGATGTTGCAGACGCTGGCGGCGGTGATGCCGGCCAGCGACTTGAGCAGCGTACGGCGGTCGAGATGGAGATGGTTCGGCATGAGGATTAGTGCTTGACGCGGGACTTGTTGTTCGGTGCGACGGGTTGCGGGGCTGCCAGGAGGTTGAAGTCGGACACGAGGGTGGCGACAGTCTGGTCTAGATTCTTGTCGCGGTTGGATTGGCGGACGGCGTAGTTGGTGCGTTCGGTGAGGGACCAGAGGACGATGCGGGAGTGGGGGTCTTCGATGACTACGCGGAACTGGCGGGCGGCTTTTGACCCGCCGCTGCTGATGACGGATTGGCCGAGGGCGATTTCGTAGTGGAGTTCGAGGACGAGGTCGGCTTCGTTGGGATCAACGACGAGGGTGAAGCGGCCGAGCTTGCTGATGCCGTCGTAGAAGGAGTTGTAGGCGCGGAGGCAGTCGGCGTTTTCCTGGTCGCCGGCGTTGCCTATGAAGAGCTTCGTGGCTTTTGCGAGCGCTGAGGGGAGCGGGGCTGTGGGTGGGTCGGTGGTCTGGGCGTGCGTGGTCAGCGTGCTTATGAAGAGCATCGCGGCCAGTAGATGTTTGCGGTCCATTCTGATTCCTCAGTGTTGGTCATGTTGCGGTGTGGCTTGGAAATCATTCGTGTGCGTGGCCCGTTCCGCCTACGTGGAAGTGAATCAGCAGCGCCAGGGCGCCCATGAAAACCAGGCTTATCACGCTGAAGATGCGGACCCAGCGGAGGAAGCCCGGCTCGAAGAAGCGGTACGGACTTGTTGGACGAAAGACCTTTACGAGGATTGTCGAGAAGATCTTCGGGAAAAAGAGGAATAAGAGGGAGATCGTCACCTGTATGGCGTCCGTTACGTTGCTGAAGATCTGGGCGCTGTTCATGGGGACGAGTCCTGCTGCTCAGGCTCTGGGTGCGAGCCAGAATTCGTGGTCGTGCTTGGATTCGTAGCGCGTGAGTTCGTCGGCGTGGAGGAGCGTGAGGCCGATGTCGTCGAGGCCGTTGAGGAGGCAGTGCTTGCGGAAGGGGTCGATGTCAAAGTGGGCGTGGAAGCCTTGGTCGTCGGTGACGGTCTGGGCTTCGAGGTTGATGGTGATTTTGTGGTTTGGGTTCGCGGTCGAGCGGGCCAGGAGGGTTTGGACCTCGTCTTCGGTGAGGCGGGCGAGGATGATGCCGTTCTTGCCGGCGTTGGAGTAGAAGATGTCGGCGAAGGTGGGTGCGATGACGGCGCGGAAGCCGTACTGGTTGATGGCCCAGGCGGCGTGTTCGCGGGAGGAGCCGCAGCCGAAGTTCTTTTCGGCGATGAGGATTTCGGCGCCGGCGTAGGCGGGCTTGTTGAGGACGAAGTCGGGGTTGGGCTTGCCGGTGTCGGGGCCTTCCTGGATGCGGCGCCAGTCGTAGAAGAGGAAGTCGCCGTAGCCGGTGCGCTCGATGCGTTTGAGGAATTGCTTGGGGATGATCTGGTCCGTGTCGATGTTTGGCAGCGGGAGAGGGGCGGCGGTGGAGGTGAGGGCGTTGATGGGTGTCATGTTTACCTCGTTGATGCGGCATGCGGGAAGGCATACCTTGGAGCTAAAGCCCGATTCTGTGGCGGGTTATGAGACCCGAGGCTGAAGCCTCGGGGTACCCGATTTGATTTAGCGACCGCGTTGTTCAAGGCTTTGTCCGGCATAGCGAATCCCTACGATGTTAACCAGGCGATCGGCGTCGCGCACTTCAAAGATGATCGAGACGCGTCGGTCGAAGCCGATTGTTCTCTGGTCGAACTTGATTCCTTCGCGACGTTCACCACGGTGGGGAGCAACTGCGAGTCCATTGCAATGATCCTTGAGACGACGTAGATAGTTTGAAGCGGTACGGCGCGGGAGCGGGCTGCGATGTAGTCACGG
>CAZZYB010000573.1:0-2490 GCA_964658125.1 uncultured Acetobacteraceae bacterium
ATCTGAACCTTTCGCCGATCCTGCTGGAGCAGCTTGCGCACCCTGTTTTCAAAGCCGAGTTCCCAAAATATCTTGACCGCAAGATCCTCTCGGCACGCGAGGACGAAGCGTTTTTCGCGAGCACCGGGGACGCGCATCTCGCCCAGACCGCGCGGTTCTGGAACGCGTTCTTCTCGGAGAATCTGAGCCACTTCAACTCGCTCGACGGCGACATCATCAGCGGCTTTCGCTACTTCAACGACAAGGGACTGATTGAGATCATTACCTGCGGCGCGACGCATGGGTATATGCCGCTGCTGGGGACGGACGAGAGCGTCCGCGCGCAGGTCCGCACGGCTGTCAACGCGCATGTTCGCCACATCGGGAAAGCGCCGCGCGGGATGTGGGCTCCTGAGTGCGGCTACCGGCCTGCCGGCGTTTGGAAGTACCCTGTAGCGAACGCCGACGGCTCCAGCCCGGGCCCCGCTTACAACCGGATCGGCGTGGAACAGGCGCTCTCCGAAAGCGATATCGAATACTTCTTTGTCGATACTCATCTGGTTGAAGAGTCGGCGCAGATCAACTCGCCTTACAAGCTGGTTCGGGGCTCCATCGCGGATGCGAAAACAGCCCCCATCGTCGCGAGAGAAAGCCGGAGCCTGTATCAGCCGTACCTGGTGGACGGGCCGTACAGCCAGGAAGACAAGCGGTTTGCGACGACCGTCTTTCCGCGCGATCCGCGCACCGGGGTGCAGGTGTGGTCGGGCGATTCAGGCTATCCCGGCGACAGCCGCTACCTCGACTTCCACAAGAAGCGCTGGCCCGGCGGACACCGCTACTGGAAGGTCACCGGTTCGGGTGTCGATATGGGGGACAAGGAGGCCTACTATCCCGACGAGGCTTCGGAGCGCGTGAAAGCTCATGCTGCGCACTTCGTGCATTTGGTGAATGAAGCTCTGCAGCCTGGTTTCAATACGGAGATTCCGCCGATCCTGTGCTCGCCGTTCGACGCCGAGCTGTTCGGGCATTGGTGGTTCGAGGGGCCGCAGTGGCTTGAAGCTGTCGCCCGGACGCTGCACGACTATCCGACGGGGCTTGAGCTGATCAACTGCTCGGCGTATCTCGATCGCTATCCGCGGGCAGGAACCATCGCCATGCACGAAGGGTCATGGGGAGCCGAAGGCACCAATCACGTCTGGATGAACGACGATACTTCGTGGACCTACACGCACATCTATCCGGCGGAAACCTTCACGCGCGATGTGTGCACTCAAGGCAAATGGCAGGGGACAGCGGTGGGTGCGCGCATCGTCAAGCAGCTCTGCCGCGAGCTGCTGCTGCTGGAATCCTCCGACTGGCAATTTTTGATCACGACGGGCGCCGCGCGGGACTATGCCGAGCTTCGCTTCCATACGCACAACGACCAGTTCAACGAGTTGAAGGAGATCTGGGTGGCTTACGATGCGAGTGGTCGCCTGACAGCCGAGCAGGAGGAGTGTCTTTCGGCGATCGAGCAACGCGATGGGATATTTCCTGACATCGATCCTGACTTCTGGGCGACGGGTTCGCGCCAGATTCGCGAAGATGCGAAGCCGCAAAAGCTCTCGTCCTGATCCCACTTAAAAGAGCAGCGGAACGGATAGGGTGTCGTCAACGCCTCAGCGCGACACTCTCCGTTCCATTCCCACTCGGCTCTGGCTCTCTGCGTGCACTCCGTTTCGGGAGCTGTGCAGAAACCCATCGTCGCCGAGGAATTCTTAATGTGAACTTGAGTCTTTTCTTTGTTGCGTTGACGCAACAAGCTGGCGTTGAGCGCCGAAATTCTTAGTAAATTCCCGATTGGGGCCACCTGGAGGCGGATCTTCGGTGCCGTTGTCCCGGGGGTTTGTTGCGTATCCGCAACATTCACAGGCTGATGTACCATGAAGGCAAAGTAATCCACTTCAGTTATCAAATTCCACACTGCCCGTTTTCGCTCGCGATGGGACCAGGGGCAAATCATGGAAGGTATAGGTGGACAGCTTCGGGCGACGAGGCAGGCCTGGAAGCTGACCCTGAGAGAGGTCGAAGAGCGTAGCGTCCGGCTTGCGCGGCAGTGGGAGAACCCTGCCTATCGCATCTCGGCGAGCTGGCTGGACCGAGTGGAGCGCGAAAACCGTGGTCTATCGGCGCCCAAGTTTATCGTGCTGGCGAGCATTTACAGCCTCAGCGCGGAACAGATGCTGGCGCTGGTTCCGCTTACCGGCGTCGCGACGGGGCCGCTGGAAGAGGTTTCTGTTCCTAATGCGACGCTGCTCGTGGATGGACCTCTGGAAGACCACGCGAAATTCTGGCTGCCTGATACGCTTGTCGACGATGCTCCCCCGGAGTCGACTACGTTGCTTCCGCCGCTCGACGGTATGCTGCCGACGTCGTACCGCCGGGGCATTATTGGTCGTGACGACCGCACCCTCGAGCCCATGATTCCGCCGGGCTCCATCCTGCTGATCGATACGCAGAAGAAATCGATTG
>CAZZYB010000574.1:0-2490 GCA_964658125.1 uncultured Acetobacteraceae bacterium
CCGTATCAACTTCGACATGCACCGGCACGCGCTGGCCCGCCGCCCGCCCCGCGCGCTCCATCGCCGACACGTGATCCGCCGTCCAAACCACCGGCGTCAACCCGTTCGCCACCAGCGCGGCAGCGTCCCCCACCTCCATCCCGGACATCACCATGATTCGCGTCGAGCTCTCCCCCAGAGCCTCGCGCACCGTCGCGCCTTCTTCGACATCGGTAACACCCAGCCACCGCGCCCCGGCGTTGCGCAGCACGGGCCCACAAATCACAGCTCCATGCCCATACCCATCAGCCTTCACCACCGCCACGGTCTCCACATCGCTACCCGCAGCAGCCCGCGTGGCGCGAAAATTCTCCACCAGCCGCGCCCCCGAAATCTCCACCCAATTCTTCAATCGCCAAAGCCCACCTTGAAACCATTATCACCGCACAAGAAAAGGGGAGCAGCCGAAGCTGCTCCCTTCACTGCTCACTCTATGCTCTTCACTCTAAGCTTTGACAAGCTCCGAAACCCGCTTGGCGAGCAGCTTCTCCAGCTCTCCAAGCGCCTTCGAGAAGCCGTCGATGCCTTCCTGCAGCTTGTCTTTCGCCATTGGATCTTCGTTGTGCATCTTGTCGAACGTAGCCTTGTCCATCGGAATCTTCTCGATGTTCATGCTCTTCGCTTTCTCCGCGTCGAGCTTCTTCTCAAGTGTGCCTTCGGTATGCACCAGCTCATCCAGCAGCTTCGGTGCAATCGTCAACAGATCGCATCCGGCCAGCTCGATAATCTCGCCCGTATTGCGGAAGCTCGCGCCCATCACAACCGTCTTGTAGCCGAACTTCTTGTAGTAGTTGTAGATCGTCGTCACCGACTGCACACCCGGATCATCGGCGCCCACATAGTCCTTGCCGGTATCCTTCTTGTACCAATCCAGAATCCGCCCGACGAAAGGCGAAATCAGCGTCACCTTCGCCTCAGCGCACGCGACCGCCTGGTGCATTCCAAAAAGCAGTGTCATGTTGCAGTGGATACCTTCCTTCTCCAGGATCTCCGCCGCCTTGATGCCTTCCCACGTGGACGCCAGCTTGATCAGCACGCGCTCGCGGCTGATGCCCGCTTCCTCATACTGCCGAACGATGTCGCGCCCAGCCGTCAGCGAAGCCTCCGTATCGAAGCTCAAGCGCGCATCTACTTCGGTCGAAACCCGCCCCGGAACGATGTCCAGAATCTTCCGTCCAAACGCCACAGCCAGGGTCTTGAACGCGGCCGCGCCTACTTCCTCGTCCGTTGCGTTATCGCCCACTTGCTCGCGTGCCGTCTCCAGGCAGTCGTCCACGATCTGTTGATAGGCCGGCATACCCGCCGCGGCCGCAATGAGCGATGGATTCGTGGTCGCATCGGTCGGCTTGAATACTTGAATAGCGTTGATGTCGCCCGTATCGGAAACCACGGTGGTCATCGTCTTTAGTTGGTCCAAAAGGTTTGCCATGAGCGAAAAACTCCTTGGAGCGCACAGTAAAGGGCGCGCAGCACTATCAATTATAAATCCGCAACATCGGCATGGATACTGCGCCCTGCCAGGCCCACGAAGTTTGGTGCGAAGTCCGTGCGCATCCTACACTTCCAACAGGGGCCACACACCACCCATGCCAAAAACCAAACCATCGCCTCCCGAATCCGCTCCACAACCGCAGCACTACATCTGCGTTCACGGCCATTTCTACCAGCCGCCCCGCGAAAACCCCTGGCTCGAGACCGTAGAAGTCCAGGATTCCGCCGCTCCCTACCACGACTGGAACGAGCGCATCACGGCCGAGTGCTACGCCCCCAACGGCGCCTCGCGCATCACCAACAAAGCCAACCAGATCATCCGCATCATCAACAACTACGCCCGCATGAGCTTCAACTTCGGGCCCACACTCCTCAGCTGGCTGGAGGCCTCCGCGCCCCGCACCTACCGCATGATCCAGGACGCCGACCATGCCAGCGCCCTCCGCTACAGCGGCCACGGCTCGGCGATCGCCCAGGTCTACAACCACATCATCATGCCGCTAGCGTCCGAGCGCGACGCCCGCACCCAGATCCGTTGGGGCATCGCCGACTTCGAACACCGCTTCAACCGCAAGCCCGAAGGCATGTGGCTCGCGGAAACCGCCGTCTCGCGCACCGTTTTAGACCTCATGGCGCAGGAAGGCATCAAGTTCACCATCCTCGCCCCCAGCCAGTGCGCCCGCGTCCGCAAACTCTCCGAAGAAGAAATCAGTTCCCGCGCCAAAGCTGCTGCCGCCGAAAAAAAGTCCTCACCACCCACCCGCCGCCGCGCCACGGACCCAAAAACCCCCGAGCTGGACGCCGTCCTGAAAGACACACCCGCCGACCAGCAACTCACAACGCAAAACTCGCAGCTCACCACTCACGACTGGACCGAAACCCCCAACGCCGACGTCGACCCCACCCACCCCTACCTCATCCACCTCGACAATGGCCGCACCATCAACGTCTTCTTCTACG
>CAZZYB010000575.1:0-2474 GCA_964658125.1 uncultured Acetobacteraceae bacterium
GCCACATCCTCAGCCAGCGTAGGCGACGTCCGTTCCGCATGCGGCGGGCAAGCGTCAAAGCACCCACTCACACCAGCCACAGGTGTCTGCGCCGCAACCGGCAGCTTCGGCAGCGGCATATGAGACTCCGTATTGAACCCCACCGTACTCTCGCTAAGCCGATGCCGAGCCCGCGCCACCCCGGTCACATGAACATCATCCATCTCCAGCAGCGCCTTCAGCGCCACCGCCGCATACTCCGCCGGGTCGGCAATCGCCACCTCATCGCTATAAGGCTTCCCCACCGCCACACTTCCGCGAATCCGCAGCACGTTCGACCCCGGGTCGCGATCGATCCGCACCGACGCCGGCGCCTTCGCGTCCACCGTCGCGACCTTCACATCCAGCGTGTAATACGCAATTCCCGGCCAAACCTTTACCGTCGCCGCATCACCCGCCTTCGCGCCCGGAGCCACCGTCAACACCAGCTGATTGTCATTGATCGTCAACGCAGAAACCGGCGCACCATATCCCCACACTGCATCGTCGATCGACCAGTCATTCGCATACGGCTCCCACGGCCACGCCGTATCGTCGCCAATAATGTCGCCGTGAATCACCTTCACATTCCGAGAAATACTATTCGCCAGCTCCAACAAGGGCGTCAGCGGATTCGTTGTATCCACCCCATTCGCCGCTTCCCGAGCCTTACGCTGCGCACTCGACTCATACGGAATTCGCCGGTCCGAAAGATTCGCATCCCCCACACCCTTCAGCACCAGGTCGCCCATCACATTCCCCGCTGAATCCGCTACAGCAGTAGCTTCAACCCGCGTAGACAGCCGCGTTCCCGGCCCCAGCAGATGCATCGCCGCCGCCGTCGTAAACAGCTTCGCATTCGAAGCCGGCCGAAAAAACTCGCCCTCATTCAACCCAAAGACCGGCGTCCCATCGAGCGCCGTAACCGCAATTCCCCAATGCGCACGCACCACTCCAGGCTCATTCGCAATCGCAGAAATCTGCTGCCCGAGCGGCGTCGAAACGCCACCCGGAAACGCAGCAGCAGGAGCGACCGCCATCTGCGCAAAGCAAACCGTAGTCGAAAAGAGGAGCGAAACGAAACCAAGCCGGACCGAACAGAAGCGCATCCGCGAAGTCTACATCCCCAGCCCGCGCCTCCGCAGGGATTTCGCTCCGCCAGTATCAGGAGCCGCGACCCTCGTATTATTTAGGAAGCAGATAAGGACCCTCCCATGCCGCGCACTCAAACCTTCCGCCCCTACCGCATCGCAGCCCTGCTCCTCTGCGCGTTTTCGCTCCACAGCCCCGCCCAGCAGGACAAGCTCTACACCGCCAGCCGCCAGCAGCTTGAAGCCGTCAAAATCGTCCTCGCCCAGGAAGCTGCATGGAACCGCGGTGACATCGACGCCTTCCTCTCCCGCTTCAAAGACGATCCCGAAACCCAGATCATGATGGGCAACTCCGTCCGCGGCCTCGCCAACATCCACGCCGCCTTCCGACTCAATTACCCCAACCGCGAAGCCATGGGAACCATCGGCTACTCTGACGTAGAGGCCCGCGAGCTAGGCGAAAACTTCGCCCTGGCCACCGGCAAGTACCGCCTCGAGCGCTCCAAAAAAGCCGGCGGCTCCGTCGACGGCACCTTCACCGAAGTCATGGAGAAAACCCCCGAAGGCTGGATGATCATCTTCAGCGAAACCACCTGATGCCCGCGCCGCTCATCACCGCCACAAACCTCGTCAAGGACTACGGCCGTTCCCGCGTCATAGACAACGTCTCGCTCGAAATCTTCCCCGGCGAAACCCTCGGCCTAGTCGGCGAATCCGGCTCCGGCAAAAGCACCATCGCCCGCCTGCTCCTCCGCCTCATCGAACCCACCTCCGGCCAGATCACCCTCCGCACCGGAAACGACACCGTGGACCTCCCCGCCATCTCAGCCGCACAAATGCGCCACCTCCGCCGCCGCCTGGCCATCGTCTTCCAGGATCCCTACGCCGCGCTCGACCCCCGCATGACCGTCCGCCAAACCCTCGCCGAACCCTTCGCCATCCACCGCGAAACTCCGCCGCAAGGCATCGCCACCCGCCTCCTCGAGCTCCTCGACGAAGTAGGCCTCGACGCCTCCGCGCTCAACCGCTACCCCCACGAGTTCTCCGGCGGCCAGCGCCAGCGCATCAACATCGCCCGCGCGCTCGCCATCCGCCCCGAGCTCCTCGTTCTCGACGAACCCGTCAGCGCCCTCGACGTCTCCGTCGGCGCGCAGGTCATCAACCTGCTCCGCGACCTGCAGCAGCGCTATGGCCTGACCTGCCTCTTCATCTCGCACTCCATGCCGCTGGTCCGCTACCTCTGCGACCGCGTCATCGTCATGCAGCGCGGCCGCATCGTCGAAACCGGCACTTGGAGCGAAGTCTGCGACACCCCCCGCGAAACCTACACGCAGCAACTCCTGGCCGCCACCCCCGAACTCCCAC
>CAZZYB010000576.1:0-2469 GCA_964658125.1 uncultured Acetobacteraceae bacterium
TGCAGTCCTTGCAGCATGCGACAAGGTTTTCCCAAGTCGACGCGCCACCACGCGAACGCGGCACAACGTGGTCCAGCGTCAACTCCGCCGCAGTCAAAACCACCTGGCAGTACTGGCACGTATTCCGGTCGCGCAGCAAAATATTCTTCCGCGAAAGCGCCCGCGTCTGATGCGGAATCCGACGATACTCCAGCAGCCGAATCACGCTCGGCATCTGGATCATCATGCGGTGCGAGTGCAACACACTCCCTTGCTCTTCCTCCGTCCGCGCCACGCCCTTCAGCACCAGCACCAGCGCCCGCCGAGCGCCGCAAATGTTGATCGGCTCATAGCTCGCATTCAGCACCAGCACCGGCGTCTGCATGGCCGGCTGCCGAAACACGCCCATGCGAATGTCGATCGCCTCCGCCCGCGCCGTCCCTGCCACCGGATGCGTAGTGTGGTGCCTGTTGCCCGACCCATTCCTGACTTTTCCCGTCCGCACTTTCCCAGCCTGCATTCCAGCCCTCCAAAAAAGTTACAGCAGTTGAATTGCTCCCTTAGCGTTCCTTTGCGTTCTTCGCGTCTTAGCGTTTTCTGTTGCTTCTACACAAACCCCGCAGCCACCCCAGGCTCAACCGCATCCCAGGAAGCAACATCTCCAACTCCAACACTTTCCGCCTGCGCCCTCGCCAGCGTAGCCACCCAAACCTTCGCCGCTCCCGCCCTCATCAACACCCGCGCACACTCCCGAGCGGTAGCTCCAGTGGTCATGACGTCGTCGATCAGCAGGATCTCCTTCCCGCGCACCGCCTCAACATCTACAACGCGAAAAGCTCCCCGTAGATTCGCCCGCCGCTCCCGCGGTTTCAACCCATACTGAGCCTCCGTATCGCGCACCCGAACCATCGCCCCATGCGCCTTCGAAAACCGCATTCCCACCCACATCCTCTTCAGTCGCATGAGAGCCGCATCGGCCAGCAGCACACTCTGGTTGAACCCCCGCTGCGTCTCGCGCCCCGCAAACAGCGGCACAGCGATCACCGTAAGCTCCGGCCCGGCCGCATCCGACAGCAGCAGCACAGCCTCAGCCAGCCACTCGCCCAGCTTCCCGTCCGCCAGCGCCCGCACCCGCCCATATTTCAGCATGTGCAGCATCTCGCGCATCTCATCGTCGAAAGCCGCATATGCCACGGCTCGCACAAAATCCGGCGGAGCCAGCCGGCACATCGAGCACGTCTCCACGCCCATCGCCGCCGCAAACCGCGCCGACTCCATCCCCAGAGCCTCGCCGCAAACCACGCAAAGCGCACCCGCCTGCGGCCCCACCCGCTCTACGCATGCATCGCAAACCGGCGCCGCACTCCACGCCGTCATCGGACCCGCACAAACCGCGCAGTCGTCCGGAAATACAGTCGTTACAGCATCATCTCGAAGAAACGCCGCGCAACTTCGGAGCACGCGAGTCACGGCGCGCCACCCTTCCGCCCTGCTGGGAAACTCCCCGGGCGGACCGCCTGAGCCGAATTGGACAACCTTCACGCTTTCGCTGCTGAAGACGGACCTCATCCGCGACACGGCAAAAAGAAGCTCCAGCTGTGTCGATGCGTTTACTATATGCCAAACACCCCGACGACCGCCACTCCGTGCGTATCTCTCCAGCTTCCCGCGGTCGGCCCCGGATTATGCCCACGCACTTCGCTTCCAGAAAGGCGATCCCGAAATCCTTCGCGCCGCAAAAAGAAACGCAACACCGATCACCAGGACTAGCGGAACGACCGCCCATCGTCCTTCCACGCAATCCATGACAACGTCGAAGATCTGGATAAGAGCAACGAGAATCATGAGCTGGCTCAAAGCGCGCCACGCACGCACAGACAACAGCGCCAGTAGCAGAAAAGCAATCGCCCCGTTCCGCGATGCCAGGTACCCCGCATAGATCCGAACCGCGCCATTGATTTCATCATGCGGCGAGACCATCATTTCCGGGTGAACGATAGCCAGCACTGCACCCACCAATGTAAGCAGCGCACCCAGAATGACAATGACGCTGGGCCACCGCGGCATCGCCGCAACCGGCCGGGCGGCGTCTGTTTCGGCTGCTATCGATCTGCTTTCAATCCGATTCACCATGATGACGCTCCTCACGCACGATTGCGCTCCACTCACTGGATACGCGCCCTGCTACGCCGCAGTTCCAGAAATTCAGCCACGACCCATCGCCGTCACCCTTTGCTGACTTTAACTTGCAGCGGCCCCACTCATGTAACCATCATCTAATCGCATGTCAAACCGCCGCGCCGGCATCGTCAACCCGCCTCGTCCCAAAGAACCCCGTCGCCCTCGCTGGTGGGCCGGCTTCCTCACGCTCTTCCTCATCATCGCGTTCGGCATCTTGCTCTCCTGGGGAGCGCAGGCCGCGCTCACCGCCACTCGCGCCCTCGACTCCCGCCTGCCCTACTCCGCCGTCTACGCGCTCAACTTCATCGG
>CAZZYB010000577.1:0-2438 GCA_964658125.1 uncultured Acetobacteraceae bacterium
CCGAACGCCCCGCGCAGTTTCGCGCGCTGCGCCTGGTATCCGGGAGCGGCGGTGACGCGCCGCCATGTCAGCCTGGCCACCACGGCCACCAGCCCCATCAGGGCGCCGAAGACCAGGCTGGCCAGCAGGTACGGTTTGCGCGGCGGCCAGGCCTTACGCTCCGGAACAACCGCATGATCCACAACCTGGAACGCCGATCGCGCAAACGTCTCATTCAGCCGCGCCGCTTCAAACTGGTTCGACAGCGAAGTCACCAGCGCATCGTGGTACTTCACCTCGCGCTGCGCCCGCACAATGTCGAGGTTGTTCTGCGGCATCTGGCTCGCCGAGGGAGCCGCCCCGACCGGCGATCCTCCACCCTCTTCCAAACGCCGTTCCTGCGCCTGTAGTTGTCCAATCTGAGACCGCAACGTCCGCACTTCCGGATTCTGTTCCGTCTCGCTCTGCAACAGCGCTGCAAGCTGCACCTGTCGCGTTGTAATCTCCGCCCGGACACCGGCGATCGCGTTCAACCCAATCTGTGTCTGCGAGTCCGACGCCACCAGCCCGGTCTGCTTTTGTGTCCGCGCGAGTTGAGCCTCCGCCGCGGCAAGCTGCTGGCGCTCCTCTTCAAGCTGATGCTGAAAGAATCGCGTGGTCTGGGTGCTCTCCTGCATTCCCATGGTGTCGTTCAGGTTCTGCAGCGCCTCAAGATAGCTGTTCGCAATCCTCGCCGCATCCTGCGCATTGCCATCCCGCACGGAGATTGTCACCAACGTATCGCCGCCCTCCGCGAAGCTGCTTTTCGCGGACAGTTCATTGCGCGCCGCCTCCAGGCTGGCGGTCCCGAATAGCTGCAGCAGTCCCGCATGTTGAATCACGTCGTCCTCGACGCTCCGGCTCTGCAGAAGACCGATGTATAACTGGCCCGGTCCGCGGTTCGAGAACAACGAAGCGATGTTGCCGCCATCCCCGCGGCCCGACTGCGGAAGCAGCACGGCAGTCGCAACAAACTGCGGCTTCAGCATGAACACGAACCCGATACAAATCACGGACACGATCGCAAACGCAGTCAGGCCCAACCGCCACTCCGACAAGATCGCAACCACGATCCCAAACAGATCGATCCCGCGCTCCGCCTCAGCGTCTTCCGTTACACCCTGCTCGTTGATCGTCTCCGGCCTCGACATCATCCCTCAATTTCGATCGCACCGAAGGTCGCGCTCCGGCCCGCCGTTCTATTACCTGGCCATCACCGCGTCAGGTAGGCGAAGCCAAGTGCACCCACACCCAGTTGACTGACAATCGTCGCAACATCAATCACACGCTGTAACGTAGAACGTTTATCGATCACCGGCGGCACCACAATCGTGTCACCCGGAAAAATGTATGCGCGATCCACATTGGCATACTGCCGGCTCACCACGGAGCCGTCCGCGCGCAGAACGAACGCCCGCTTACGGTCTGCCTGCCGGTCAGGTCCGCCGGCTTCCCGCAGATAATCGAGCACCCGCCGGCCCGGCGTAAAGACAAACGCATTGGCGCTGTAGACCTGTCCTTCCACGTTCACATTTGAAGGCATACGCGGAACCACAAACCGGTCACCATCTTCCAAGGCAAGATCAGGCAGGCTGTCGATACCCGCGCTGTCAGGTTTCAGGTCGAGCACGATTCGCCCGATCGGCGTCACCGTCCGCAGCCGCGCAATCGCCGCCCGCGCATCCGCCGCCGAAGCCGTCGCCGCATTCTGATCGGCTGCCGAGATAGCCCGAGCCTGGTTAGCGGAAGTGACCGTCGAAACCTGCGCTTCCAACTGGTCGGCGTACTCCCGCAGCCGCTGCTGCTCCACTCGCCGCGTCGACTCGCGCGTAAACTCCGAGCCATAAAGGAACGCCTCGTTCGAGAACCCGCCCGCACGCCGCAGCAACCCGCGTAACGTCTCACCGGGCAGAACGCTGTAGACACCCGAAGCCGCAAACTCTCCATCCAGATGCACGAAGCGCGTCTGTCGCGCCGTCGCCACGCGGTGGTCGGCCTTGGAAAATATCGTGATCACATCCCCCGGAAGCAGCTCGACATTCTGAGTCGGATCGCCGTCAAGAATAATCTTGCCCAGGTTGAACGGGATCAGCGAAGTGGTCAAATCCTTCGCGCTCTGCCGCTCAATCACGGCATACTCCCAATCAATGTCCGGAGCGTTCAACACCACATCGGTCTTCGCACTGAAAACAGGATTCTGCGCCGTCAGAGCATTGCCCACGGAAGCTCCCCCGGAGTCCGGAGTCGAGCTGTTCCGCTCACTCTGCAGCCGCGCATTGTCGTTCGCCGGATTCCCCTGCACCCGCAAAGCGCCTTCCGTACCTTCCGCAATCGGCCCGTAATCATTGGCGGTCTGCCCCTGCAGATTGCGCTTCCGCCAGTAGTCCCGCGTAATCAGGGCCTCCTTGTTCGGAATCAGG
>CAZZYB010000578.1:0-2417 GCA_964658125.1 uncultured Acetobacteraceae bacterium
GCCGAATGCGGTGGAGTGCGTGCCGTCGGCGAGGATCTTCGGGGCGTCCGCGCCAGCTGATTCGTAGAAGGCAATGCTCATCTTGTAGAGGTCGATGAGCGGGACATTTTCTTCTTTGGCGACTTCACGCATGGCGTCCGGATAGCCGCCGTGGCCGTGCGACGGAGCGCCGGTTTCGCGGTTGCTGCGGTCCATCGCGGTGACCAGGACTGGGGTCGCGCCGCGGAGGCGTGCCTCGGCGATGTAGACCTTGAGGTAGGCCTTGTAAGTTGTTTTAGGTTCGACGTAGGTCTGCGGCCAGGCTTGCTTGGAGTCGTTGTGCGCGAACTGGATGAAGAGGTAATCGCCCTTCTTCATCTGGCTGAGGATCTTGTCGAGGCGCAGGGCGTTGGCGAAGGACTTTAGTGTTTCGCCGGACTGGGCGTGGTTGGATACGGCCACGCCGGGCTTGAAGAAGCGCGAGAGGAGTTGGCCCCAACTGACGTCGCCACCGCCGTCGCGGTCTGTGACGGTCGAGTCGCCGGCAAGGAAGACTGTGGGCGCGTCCGGTGCGGGGGAGATCTCGATCGAACGCAGGGCCGCGTGTGGGCTGACGACTTCGATGGTGAGTTTGCCGTCCCAGTCGCGCTGGTTGCCACTGTCGAATTGGTCGAGGCTGATTTCTTCGCGGCCGGTTGCGTTGAGGGGCAGTTTGGGTAGGTGCGGTGTGCGGACGTTGGTGGTGAAGGTGCGTTGTAAGACCTGGCCGGCGGGGACTTTGACGCGCTCCAGCATGAGGCGGCCGGATTCGGCTTTGAAGGTGGTGGTGGTCGCTACGGCGGAATCGCCGAAGGTGACCGTGACGTTGAAGTTGCCTTCCGGAACTTTGACTGAGAACAGAAAGGGCTTGTCGCTGGTGGTGGTGTTGCCCTGATCGCCAGTGGCGACCTGCGCGCCAGGCTCGTAACCGTAGCCGGAGTCGTCGGCGTAGATGGCCGTGGGGGCGACCTGGGTGTGGCCAGGTTTAGGGGCGCGTGCGGTGAAATCGAAGCTGAGATTGGGAGGAGTAGTTTGTGCGGCGGCTACGGACGCGAATGCGAGTGCGAGGGAGGGGACGAGACTGCGATAAGTGCACATGGGTCGATGGTCCTCGGATAAAGGGGAGGGGGTAGTTGGCTACCCCCTCGGACGGGCAAGATCGTGGCGCCTACCTATTCTGCTTTACCCAGCGAGTGGTCTTTGTAGGCTTTTTGGAAGAGGAAGAAGGCCTGCTTCTTTTTACCGTCTTCGGAGATGAGACCTTTGCGGTTATAGCCATCCTGAAGTTTGGGGATGTTGCGAGTGGGGGAGCGGAAGTCCATCAACACCCAGGGCGTAACGCCGCGCAGGTTTGGAATCTTGCGGAACATGACGAACTGGTGTTCCATGACGTAGGCCTGCTGCTCCTCGGTCCAGCGGGCGTTGGTCGCGCCGTGGTTGCCGAACTTGGCTTCGGCGCCGAATTCGCTCATGATGATGGGCTTGTTGGGGAATGTCCAGTGGGTGGTGTCAGCGTCTTCGGGCTTGCCGCCGTACCAGCCGATGTACTCGTTCTGGCCGACGACGTCGAGAGCGTCCATGAGGGGATCAAGGCTGGTCATTTCGGTCGGCGTCCCCTTGGGACCGATGATGGCGGAGGTCACGAGGCGGGTGGGATCGAGGCGGCGGGATTCGTTGGCCAGGTCGGTGAGGAATTTGGTGCGGACAGGGTTGTTGGGGGTTTCGTTGGATACTGACCACATGATGACCGAGGCTTTGTTGCGGTCGCGGCGAATCATCTCTTTGAGCATGGCGAGGTCCTTGGCGTAGACCTCAGGTTTGTCGTAGGAGATGCGCTGCCAGTTGGGGATTTCAGACCAGATCATGACGCCGGTGCGGTCGGCGAAGCGCTCCATGCGCTCGTCGTGCGGGTAGTGGCAGAGGCGGACGAAGTTTGCGTTCATGTCTTTGAGGTAGCCGAAGATGGTGGCTACGTCGGCGTCGGTGTTGGCGCGGCCGCCGCGGACGGGGGCTTCGGCGTGCATGTTGGCGCCTTCGAGGAAGATGGCCTTGCCGTTGAGCAGGATGCGCGTGCCGTCGACGCGTATGTCGCGGAAGCCGATGTCGTCGGTGAGGGTGTCCGCGCCGGAAGAGAGGCTGACTTTGTAGAGCTTCGGCGACTGGGGCGACCAGAGGGTGAGCTTCGTAGCTTTGGCGGAGAAGGGAGCGCGACCGTCGGCGTCGGTCTTCGCGGTGGTCTTGATGCCGGCTGCGGGGATGTCGATGGAGACGGACGTGCCGGCGGGCGCGTCGAGGACGTGGACGTAGCCCGTGATCTCGGTGTTGTTGGGCTGGAACGCGGCTCCGTGGGCGAGGTGGATGTCGTAGTCGTCGATGAAGGCGGTGGGGACGGTGACGAG
>CAZZYB010000579.1:0-2401 GCA_964658125.1 uncultured Acetobacteraceae bacterium
ACGAGGACCTGGATGGCGTTGAAGAGGGCGAGCTTGCCGCCGGTGGTGAAGACGGCTTCTTCGACCGCGTAATTCGATCCGAAATCACAGGCATGGCGATCGACGATGGCCTTGCGCACTTCTGGTATGCCGGAAACTACGGTATAGCGCGAGAAGTTGCCTTCGATGGCGGCAATGGCCGCGTCCTTGATATGGCGAGGGGTAGCGAAGTGAGGTTCGCCTGCTCCGAAATCGACCAGCTTGGCGCCCTGCGCGCGGAGTTTCGCTGCTTCTGCCGTGACCGCCATGGTGGCGGAGACCTCAATGCGGTTGATGCGGTCCGCAAAGATCTTCCTGGTAGTCGAAGTGGACGTGGCGGCGGTCGGGCTTGCAGTCGTAGCGCTCATGTGTCTATTGTGTCAGATTTCGGTGATGAAGCTCAACGCCGCTGGAGCAGACAGGCTTCGGCCTGCTTAAGGTCTTCAGCCGTATCGACGCCGATCGTCTCAAATCCAGTGGGCTCGACGTACAGGCTCATGCCGTTTTCCAGCATGCGAAGCTGCTCTAGTTTTTCGATCTGTTCGAGCGGGCTGGGCGGCAGGGAAGCGAAGCGGGCCAGCGTGGCCTTGCGGTACGCGTACAGACCGAGATGTTTGCGGTAAGGGACTGCGCCGGTGTTGTCGCGATCGAAGGGGATGGTGGAGCGTGAAAAGTAGAGGGCGCGCCCATCCGCTGCACTGACGACTTTTACGGAATTAGGATTGGCGATATCGGCCGGCGTGCACGCGGTCGAGAGAGTGGTGGCGTCGACGGCGTTTCCATGAAGAGCGAAGGGGCGCAGAAGTGCGTCGATGTGGCCTGGATGCAGAAGTGGTTCATCGCCCTGGATGTTGATGTAGATATCTGCATTGAACTCGGGATCGAGCGAGATGGCGTGGACGCGATCGCTGCCGCTGGCGAGGTGGGGCGATGTCAGGCGGGTCTCCCACTCGTGGGCGCGGCCCGCTGCCATTACCTCTTCTGCATCAGTGGCGATCACCACGCGGGCGAGTTGGGGACAGGCTTTGGCGGCCTCGTACACCCAGGCGAGCATGGGCTTGCCGGCGAGCGGCAGCAGCACTTTGCGCGGCAGACGGGTGGAGGCGAGTCGCGCGGGAATAACGGCAATGACGCGCGGGCGGGAAGTGGATGCGTCCATACGGGAATGATGGTAACAACTTTACCGAGGCGGGATGTGCGGCAAGGGCTGTGCACGTTGACGGAGGCTGAACGGCTCCGTATCATCGGAGATGGCCGGTTCGTGGTCCTGGATGTCCAGGGACCCGGTGCTGCTCAGCACTGTGTTGCGGCTTTCCCAGTTTGGCGGTGTAGCTCAGATGGTTAGAGCGACGGACTCATAACCCGTAGGTCGACAGTTCGATTCTGTCCACCGCCACCAGTATCTGATGGCCGATCGCTACAGGTTCGTGTTGTGCTGACGTCAATCCCATTTGAACGAGATTGGTGCATGCACGTCCGGGTGCAGACTTTTGTGCACGGGGCAGGTGTGAGCGGCACGCTCGAGCTTGAGCTTGTTCTCTGGACTGACGGAGTGGGGCACGCGGATCCGAACGGTGAGGGACGCGATCATCCGGGGCTGTGCGGTTGTCATCTCTTTTTCCACGACTGCCGTGGTTCCGGTGATGTCTATGTCCAGGGTACGAGCCATGATGCCCATGACAGTCAGCATGCAGGTGCCGAGGGCGGTCGCTACGAGGTCAGTTGGCGAAAAGCTTGCCCCGCGCCCTTGATTGTCTAAGGGGGCGTCGGTGAAAAATTCAGTTTTGGAGGGGCCATGCATGGCCTTGCAATGCAGGTCTCCCTGGTATTCGAGTTGGATGGCAACCATTGTCTTTTCCTCTAGAAGAGTTGAGAGGGCCGACCGCCGGCTCTCACGTCCATGCAAGATTATGGCAGGGTACGCTATCGCAGTTTAATCAAGGTGAGCGAAGACACGTCTTTTCTTTTCATTTACGGTGGAAACTCCGTGCATGTGCATCTGAAGGCATTCAGGGGATGCTGCGGTGAATGGATTGGAAATTGACGCTGCGGCGCAGGAGTTATGAAAAGAGTTACAGCGACAGCTATCCATACAGCGCGATTTTTTCTGAGCATTGGTGCGTTGTCCCTCGCTCTTCTGCATGTTCCGGGCGGTCGGGCTGCCTCTGCCCAGGATCGCGCTGAGACGCCTACGCAGAGCAGCTCCCGTCCAAATCTATTTGATCGGACAATCGACTTTTACTGGAAAGACTGGAAGGGAACGGCCGCTGCGGGAGCTGCGGCTGCGCGGAGGGGTCCACCTTCGCCGTTGGATTCTCCTCCTTTCCCCAGCTCGGACTGGTCGTATGGAGGCTCGCCAACGATTGGGGAGTCGGATGGAAAT
>CAZZYB010000580.1:0-2339 GCA_964658125.1 uncultured Acetobacteraceae bacterium
ATTCTTTCACGCCACCCTACGACTCACGTAAACGACCCGGCCCACACCCCTCCAAGCTCACCCCCTCTAAGCTCTGAGCTCCTGCCACCTGCCTCACCTCGTATTCAGGTCGTACACAAACTTCCGCCCCATCAGCTTGAACACCCAAAGCACCACACGCTTCATCGCCGCGCGAGACCCGTTGTACATCCGCCGCCGCCACAGCATGAACCCCCAGAACGGCTGAATCCAGCGCTCGGAAATCTTCCGCCGCTCCTTGGCGCGAACACACACCCCCACGATCCCGTTGAACATCGCCGGCGGCGCAAAATACTGCTCCCAGGCCTGCCGCGCCAGCCGTCCCCGCTCCGCACTTTCGCCCACGTACGGCTCCAGAATTCGAGGCAAATCTTTGATCCTGCTCTCCGGCACATCGATCAGAAACTTATCCCAATCCGGCCCCATCGGCAGACGAAACTTATCTGAAATCATCACCGGCGCCACGCCCATCTGCATCACTTCAAACAACCGCAGCCCGCCCGCGCTCGCTCCCCGCGGACACAAGCCGAAGTGGCTGCTTGCGATCGTTTCCGCATACTCCCGCTGCCGCGCGGCGCGGCCATCCTGCGAAGGGTCCCAGTGGTAGTAGTCGGACGTATTCCGAACCAGCACATCCTCGCGGCCGAAGTCGATCTTGTACAGCTTCTTCCGCAGCAGCGACGTAGACCCTCCCGCAAACGAAAAAAGATACTTCTTCTCCACATTCGGAATCGGCGCAATGTTGGGATTCAGCGCGTCGATAAACATGTGGCTCTCGGTCCGCCCCAGATCGATCCATCGCAGCTTCTCCGCATTCGTATAAACACCAGGCAGCAGCGGCACAAACCCATCATCGTCAAAATAAATAAAGCACTTGTCCGGATACTTCCTCGGCAGCGGGCTGTCCGCGACACCCTCGCCATGCGGCTGCCATCCCGCGACAAACAGGATCATGTCCGCGGTCTCGGGATCATCCACCAGCGCATGCAGCGGCGGCTCTGCCACGCGATGGAGCTCCAGCATCGCGCTCAATGCCGTATCCCGAAGCCCGACCAGGTGAATATCCAAAAGCCCATCCTTTTGCTTGAAATCCAGCCACTTGCCCGGTTAAAGTCAGCCTAGCATAGGCCTCCGCCCGTCACAGTACGCTTGGAGAGCCTTGTCTCTGACCGCTATAATCTTGTTTTCACCGCACAGGAGAGCCGCGTCATGCCCATCACGTCCACCAACTTCATCTGGCACAACGGTCAACTCATTCCGTGGGAAGACGCCAACATCCATGTCATGAGCCACGTCATCCACTACGGCTCATCCGTCTTCGAAGGCATCCGCTGTTACACGCAGAGCGCCCGCGGCTCACAAGAGGCAGGCGCCGGCATCTTCCGCCTCCCCGAGCACATGCAGCGCCTCATCCACTCCGCCAAAATCTACCGCATGCCCCTCGGCTACACCGTCGAGCAGCTCTGCGAGGCCGTAGTCGAAGTAGTCGAAGCCAACGGCGTGGCCCCCTGCTACCTTCGCCCCATCGCCTTCCGCGGCTACGGCGAAGTCGGCGTCAACCCCCTCCGCTCGCCGGTCGAGATCTACATCGCCAACTTCCCCTGGGGTAAGTACGTGCCTGGAAACGACGGCGCCGACGTCTGCATCTCCAGCTGGGCGCGCCTCGCTCCCAACACCATGCCGTCGCTCGCCAAGGCCGGCGCCAACTACATGAACTCGCAGCTCATCCGCATGGAAGCCGAAATCAACGGCTACGCCGAAGGCATCGCCCTCGACACCAACGGCTACCTCTCCGAAGGTTCCGGCGAAAACCTCTTCATTGTCCGCGGCGGCACGCTCTACACCACGCCCCTCGCCAACTCCGTCCTGAACGGCATCACGCGCGACTCCATCCTGGTCCTCGCCCGCCAGCTAGGCATCCCGGTCGTCGAGCAGGCCATGCCCCGAGAACTTCTCTACATCTGCGACGAAGCCTTCTTCACGGGCACGGCCGCCGAGGTCACGCATCTACGCTCCGTCGACCGCATCATGGTAGGGGACGGCACCATGGGTCCCATCACTACCATGCTCCACAAGGCCTTCTTCGATATCGTCAACGGCCTGGCCCCGGACACCCACAATTGGCTCACGCCGGTCAAAGTCCGGGAAGCGGAAACCGTCGGAGCCTGACGCTCTTACACTCCAAACAGTAAAGGCGTCCCACTTGGGACGCCTTTACTGTTCCAAAGCGCTGGCGTCGCAGCAAGCTACTCCTGCTCTTCTTCGCCTTCGTCCTCGGTGGCGACCGGAGCCGAGCCCTTGCTTGCCGGCTTGCTGTTCTT
>CAZZYB010000581.1:0-2336 GCA_964658125.1 uncultured Acetobacteraceae bacterium
CGAGGCCTCGGGTGGCTCCGGTGACGAGAGCCCATTGGCCGGTGAGGTCGAAAGAGTTGGTCATGCTCGGGGATCCAGAATGATCTTCATCAGGTTGGGTTCGCGGTTGTGCAGGCGGTCGAACCATGCGGGGCCGTCGGCTAGGGGAGCGATGGCGGTGATGAGGTTGTCGACTTTGATTTTGCCGGTGGCGATGAGGTCCATGGCTTCGGGGTACTCGCCGGAGGAGGCGCAGGAGCCTTGCAGGCGGATCTGGCGGCTGACTACTTTTTGGAGCGGGAGAGTGACTTCGGGCGTGATATTGCCGACCAGGGTGACGGTGCCGCCTTTGCGGACGCAATCGATGGCGGTGTTGATGGTTTCGTTGCGGCCTACGGCTTCGAGGACGAGATCTACGCCGCGGGCTTCGGTGGCCCGGGTGATCTGGGTTTGGAGTTCGGGGCCTGAGGCGAGGAACGTGGCGTCGGCTCCGAGAGACGTGGCGAGAGCCAGGCGGGTGGCGTCGATGTCGGCTACGTAGACGGGGGAGCAGCCGGCGGCGCGGGCGGCCTGGAGGAGGAGGAGTCCGATCATGCCGGCTCCGATGACGAGGCAGGACTGACCGGGTTCGACGGCGGAGATGCGGACGGCGTGGAGGGCTACGGCGACCGCTTCGAGCATGGCGGCTTCGGCGAAGGAGAGCGTGGGTGGCAGGCGGTAGAGGATGCGCTCAGGGACCGTGACGTATTCGGCGAAGGCGCCAGCGCGGCTGTAGTCTCCGCAAGAGACGCCGAGGACCTGGCGGTTGTTGCAGAGGTTGACGTCGCCTGCGGCGCAGAAGGAGCAGGCACCGCAGTAGACGGTGGAGTCGAAGGTGACGCGGTCGCCGATGGTGAAGTTGCGGACAGCCGAACCGATGGCGGCGATGGTTCCGGCGGCTTCGTGGCCCATGACGAGGGGAGGGATGCGGCGGCCGGATGAGCCGTCGTAGCCGTGGACGTCGCTGCCGCAGATGCCACAGGCGGCGACCTGGATGAGGACTTCGTCCGGAGCGGGCTGGGGCTGCGGGAGTTCAGTTAGTTGTAAGTGCTTGTACTCGGAAAGCAGCATCGCTTTCATTTAAGGTGAAACCTCTTGCGGTAGGGTATGCCTTTTCTCGCCGTGGGTGAAATGAAAATGGGTGCTGGAGGTTTTCTCCGGCACCCATGATTTGGTTTCGGCCGCTACGACCTGCGTGAGCGGAGGCGGGTAAGCGCGAGGGCGCTGGAGATTCCGGAAGCGAGGAGGAGGAGTGAGGAGGGTTCGGGGACTGAGGAGGGGGCCTGGGTGAGGGTCAGGTTGAGGTTGTCGTAGTCGGCGGTGAAGGTGTTGGGGGCTGATGTGCCGGGGACGATGTCGAGGATTTGCGCGAGGCCGAACTGCATGGTGCTGCCGCTGAAGTCGGGCGTGCCGGTGCCAAAGTCGTCGATGGTGAAGTCGAAGGCGAGGAAGTCTGCGGCAGTGAGTCCAGATGCGGCGAAGGTGAGGTAGCCGGTGGTGCCGCCGCCGTTCGGGTAGTTGAGCAGGGCGCCGGGGATGCTGGCGAAGTAGTACGTGCCATTCTGCAGGATGAACGGGTGGAAGCTGTTGCCGAAGCTGTTGGCGGAGAAGTCTACGGTGACGTTCTTGTCGACGGACGCGGAGATGGAGGCGAGTGTGCCTTGCGTCTGCGGGTTGTAGAGGAAGGCGTTGCCGGCGAAGCCCTGGGTGTAGATGGCTTCCTGGATGAGCGGGGCGATGACGAAGAATTCGAGGGCCTGGCCGGGGTTCCCGCAGGTGGCGCACTGCGTGGCTGTGCCGACGGCTCCGCTGCTGACGTTGGGTGTGGGGGTGTAGTTGGCGAGGTTGAAGGTGGCGTCGGAGAAGGTGATCGTGCCCGCGTGGGCTGCGAGACGGAGGGCAAGGGCGGCAATGGCGAGAGTAAGGCGGACAGCACGCATGGGTAGGTGCTCCTTCACGTTGAATGTTGTTTATGAATACAACGAAGGGTAGGGTGCGGCGGACGGGGTGTCAATGTAAATCGGGACAGCCGGTACAGGCCGGCGGGTTAGGTCGCTGAGAATGCTCAGGGACCAGGGAAGCGCCAGAGATCGATGAGGCACCATGTGAACATCCAGAGCCAGCCGCATAGGAAGATGCAGGGGACTGCTCGCATCCAGGTGCTGTAGCTCCCGACGGGAGTTTTGGCGCGGCTTTCTGAACGGAAGACTTCGTGGTGCTGGATGAGGGAGCGGGCGGGGGAGACGTCGAAGTCGCGCTCGATGGCGGCGGCGCGGTCCCACCAGTAGCGGATGTACTGCTGCATTCGGCCGCTGTTG
>CAZZYB010000582.1:0-2302 GCA_964658125.1 uncultured Acetobacteraceae bacterium
GGCTCGGCTCGGTTCGGGAAAATACTTTGGAGAGATTGGATTATTAAATGACAGCCCGAGGACAGCGACTGTGGCGATCTCGGATGACGGGCCGGCGACGCTGCTGAGTACGGATCGCGAAGGATTTCAATTCATTCTTCAGTCGAGCACTGGAGTAGCCGAAGATCTCGCCCAAACTGTGTTGCGCCGCATCTCAGAATTCTCCTTATGATTTCGAAGTTCTTAGCAGGCACAGGCCGCGCTTGTCCATGGGTCAGCTGCGGGACCTGGGTTGCTTAACCGGCTGGAAGCGGTCGATCTTGGCCCGGTCCTCGCACGCGACGAGTACGTGCGCGGGCGTGAGTCACCGCGACTTGCTGGCAGAAGAATTGTGCCGGACATAAGAACGGAAAATTGACAACCCGAGCCCACTCACAAAAAGGCTAGAAAATAGAGGCACTTTACGAGCGAAGAACAGGCTTGAACTAGCGCTTTACCATTGCTCGGAATTTCAAAAGGAAGACTCACGATGGAATCAACTTCTCCGCGGAAAATAACGATTGAGACGCTGCGGTCAGTCCCGCTTTTTGCACTCCTGGATGCCCCCGCTGCAAATCAGATCCGTGATCTGCTGCACTTCCGCAAAACCCCATCTGACACCGTACTATTTGAACGCGGTGACAAAGGCGACGTCCTATACCTCATCGAAGGAGGGAGGGTCCGGATACATCTGCGCGATGCCGACGGGCGGGATGCCACGCTAGCGGAACTCTCTCAGGGAGACTTCTTGGGTGAGATGGCAATTCTCGCCAACACGCCCCGTTCCGCCACGGCCACTGTCACCGAAGACGCGGATCTTTGGTTATTGGAACAATCTGATTTCCTGTCGTTCATACGACAGAACCCTCAGGTGGCATTGGAACTCGCTCGCGCAAGCAGTGAACGCCTGCAACGGACAGACGACCTCTTGCGCCAGCGAGTCTCACGAAATGTCAATGACGAGGAGACTGCCAACGCAACGTTTGCGGACAGGATGGCCGACGCTATTGCCGAATTCGGGGGTAGCTGGAGTTTTATAACGGGGGCGCTCGGACTGCTCCTGATGTGGATAGTGTTCAATACATGGGTCCTCCACGATAAGGGCTTTGACCCCTTTCCGTATGTTCTTCTAAATCTGATATTGGGAATCGTAACCGGCCTTCAGGCGCCTGTCATCATGATGTCGCAGAACCGTCAGAGTGAAAAGGATCGTCTAGGCGCCAACCTGGATTACCAACTGAACCTCAAGAATGAACTTATGCTGACCGAACTGCTTCGGCGTATCGATGTGCTCGAGACGGAAGGGATGCCGGCCCTGTTTGAGAAGCTTTTCGAAAGGTTACAATCAGCATCGCTGGGGGTCCCAAAGAATAGCGGCACGTGATATTTTAGGCAGGTTGCTCAGGCGACGAGAAGAAGGAGCCCAAGGATGGAAAGCGAGATCGCAAGTAGATGGCTATTCAAGGAACTGATGGATTTCGACGTGTCGATTCCGCAAGGATCTGACTACGATGTCTATATGAAAGCGCTTCTGATCTGTGCCAACGGTGACAACCGGCTGAGCGAGGAAGAGCGAAATTGGGTGGTTGGATATTGCGCGGCGCTAGGTGGTTCCCCTGAATTGGTGGAGGAACTTAAGAGCTTCTCGCCCACAGGTAGTTATCAGGACATCATCAACAGTCACCCAAAGGCTGTCCAGTCAGTGCGCGCGTTCATCTATGATGCGATTCGGGCTTGTTCAGCCGACGGTGAATATAATGATCAGGAACGCGCCATTGTGCACCAAGCCGCAGCGACGCTGGGCGTCCCTGAAGAAGTTGTCATTGACCTGGAAGCGATCTATGTGGAAGACCGGAAAATCCGCCAGAAACGGCTTGCCCTGATTTGGGCAGACGGAAAATCGTACTAGACCCACGCCACTTTCTTCCGCTTCAAAAACCGATTCGGGCGCGACGAAGAGACCGCTCCGTGTCCGGTAGGAACCGAATTATGCTAGCCTTTGATAACCTCAACTGAAGCATGCGTGGCCGCCGAAGAAACTTGAAAGTGTGGCGAGCAACCGTTCGCGCGCCAGCGATTCGTAAACCTGCGCAGCAAGGTCCTAAACTGTATGGAAGCGTCAGCATCGTCCTTGCCGTAATTGGCGAATTCAGTGCAGCGCGACAGCGAGCAACGATTTGACTACCAGCCCCGGCTCATGATCCAGTCGTGCGACCAACGCCGGTTCTCTCGCCTCAGTTCTTGTTCAGCTTCGGGCAGGTCAGTGCCAGCCTCGGGGATGGCG
>CAZZYB010000583.1:0-2274 GCA_964658125.1 uncultured Acetobacteraceae bacterium
ATCTTGAGGGCAGCCTGTATGACGCGCGGGCTGATCGGACCGATTCCCGTGATCTGCCCGAAGTTGCCGTCGCCTGGGTTGTTGTCGGGCGAACCGTAACTGGGGGAGTTGAGGGCGTTGAACATTTCCCAACGGAACTGTGTCAGGACGCGGTCCCTATAACTGAAGTTCTTGATGAAGGCCGAGTCCATGGTATGGACCGGCGGAGATTGAAGTAGAAACTTTTCCGAATTGCCTGGAGTTCCGTACTGATTGTTGGTGAAGGCTGCGGGGTTGAAGTAGGTATTTAGCCAGTCCAACTTCCCTCCCTGCCGCACCTTTAGCGAAACCCCGGGAACACGGTCGGCGCGATCCTGACCAACATCGAAACCGGAGCGGTTGTTGCCGTTGCCACCGTTGATGGTGAAGGGTTCACCAGACTCGGCGGTGTAGATGGCGCTCACTTCCCAGCCACCAAGGACGTTCCTCATAAAGAAGTTGCGTCCTTTGAATGTGGGTGCCTGATAGCGTCCATAGGTGACCGAGACGATCGGCAGGTTAAGACTTGAGCGGCCTTTGTCATGTCCCACATTGGTAGGGTCGCTTACCGACGACTCGAAGTCCGGATCGCCTGAGCCGCCGACGTCCGTGGTACGGGACCATGTGAAGTTGGACTGTATCTGGAAGCCATGGGAGAACTTGTGCTCGAGCCCTGCCTGGAGGGCACTGTAACTCGCCGTGCCTCCGTCCTGCACCTGAAGGATCTTACCAAAATGGCTGTTTTGGCGGGGATTTCCGTTGGGGGGCGGCTGCACGCCGACTCCCAACCGGACACCGGGATTCAGGTCGACCGTTGTGGCCTGGTGATACGACTCGCTTCCCACATACGCCAGGTGAAGTGCGTTTAACTTGCCAAGCTGCTGCTCGATCGAGAGATTCCAGCTTTCGGTGACACCAAGTTTGTAGTTCAAATTGAAGGTTGCTGGAATATCCTGTGGCGCAACCAGCGAGCTGCTGGGCGGGTTTTGCTGAGGGCCGGCGAACGGCGGGAAGGGGCTTTTTCCGGGCGCGAGACCACCGCCGCCGGTGAAGTTGGCCCACGGGTTGTCGAAGGGAACGGCGCTACCGCTGCCTACGCTGTATGTTGGCGCAAAGGGCGCAATATCGCTGATCCTCTGGTAGAAGGCGTCTTCGAGCGGTGTAGTGAAGAGACCGAACGCGGCACGAACAGCAAGAGTGGGGTTCGGCGACCAGGCAAATCCGATGCGAGGTTCGAAGTAGCGGTAGTTGGCCCTGTAGAGTTGGTCATTGATGCCGGCGTCGCCGGGGAAGACGAGGCCAAGCGGAGCATTGGGGAAGCGTGTGCTTTGTTGTCCGGGAACGAAGTCGGCACCGCGGCCGCCGGCAACATGGGCGGGGGTATTGGGGTCCCAGCGAAGTCCGAGCGTCGCCGTGAGGTTCGGCCTGATCTTGTACTGATCCTGGGCGTAGACGCCGACCATCCATTGCGAGGTTGCGTTGAATTCGCCGGCTCCCTGAGTGATTCCGGCCGCTTCGCCGAGCAGGAAGTCCGCAAAAGGAACACTGTAGGTTTGATTGCTCACGGGGCTGATGTACTGGTTGTAATTTCCGTTGAAACCGATGATTGGACTTTCGATGAACTGCGAGCTCTCCGTGTGGTGGCGATAGAAGACATCGCCGCCGGCGGAGATAGTATGGCGGCCAGCGGTCTTGGTGAAGGTCTCTGTCAGGCTGTAGTCCATGCGCTTGGTCTTGAAGGGATTGCTCGAGAAGGAAGTGAATCCCACGGTCGGCGTGTACTGGCTTACGTTGCCGTTATTGACGTTCAAGTCCTCGATGTAGCAGGCGCCAGGGGGATCCTGAACGTTGATGAACTGGGAGAGACAGATTGGTTTGCCACTGGAATCAAGGATCGGTGTGCCGGTAGTGAGGTCGTAAGTGATGAAGCCTAGAGCAAGCGTGTTCAGTGTGGACGGACTGATCGTCCAGGCGTGGTTGAGGACCTCACTGAGGAAAACGCCATTCGTTCCCGCAACGCCGACAAGAATGTTGCCAGGAGTCGTCTCAGGGGTCTGTGTGTAGTAGTTCACGAAACTGCGCACGAAGAGGCGTTGCTTGTCGTTCAGGTTGTAGTCAAGACGCGCCGTGTACTCGTTGTAGATGGTGGGCTGGACGGGGTATTGCACGTTGGTCGGGCCTGTCTGAGCGTTCTGACCAACTGGCAGGAAGTTGAGTAACTTTACAGCCCCGGGGCTGTAAAGACTTGGGTTAATC
>CAZZYB010000584.1:0-2272 GCA_964658125.1 uncultured Acetobacteraceae bacterium
GACGGCGTCTTCGTCTTCAAAGCCAACTCGCTCATCATCGACCTGCTGAAGACCAAAGGCGCCCTCATGGGCCATCACAACATCGAGCACAGCTATCCGCATTGCTGGCGCTGCCACAACCCGCTCATCTTCCGCGCCACCGAGCAGTGGTTCATTGGCATGGAAACTCCGATGACCGCGCCGGACGGCACCGCGACCACCTTCCGGCAGCGCGCTCTCGACGAGATCAAGCAGGTCATCTGGGACCCCGCGTGGGGCGAGGAGCGCATCTCCAACATGATCGCCACGCGGCCCGACTGGGGCATCTCCCGGCAGCGCATCTGGGGAGTTCCGATTGCTGTCTTCATGTGCGAGGGCTGCAACGAGCCCCTCAACGACGAGGCTGTCAACCTCAGCATCGTCGATCTGTTTCACCGCGAAGGCGCCGACGCCTGGTACGTCCACGCCGCCGAGACGCTGCTCCCCGGGGGCACGGCCTGCAAGAAATGTTCCGGCACCCACTTCCGCAAAGAGATGGACATCCTCGACGTCTGGTTCGAGTCGGGTGCAAGCTGGCACGCGGTGCTCGACATCGAACCCGAACTCCACTGGCCTGCCGACCTCTACACCGAAGGCGGCGACCAGCACCGCGGCTGGTTCCACTCGTCGCTGCTCAACTCCGTCGGCATCCGCGACGCCGCGCCTTACAAGATGGTCGCAACGTCGGGCTGGACGCTCGATGAGCAAGGCCGGGCCTTTTCGAAATCGCTTGGCAACGGCGTCGATCCGGTCGACGTAGCGAACCGTCTCGGCGGCGAGATTATTCGCCTCTGGGTGGCGTCGGTCGACTTCCGCGAAGACGTAGCTGCCAGCGAAAACCTGATGCAGCGCGTCAGCGAAAACTATCGCAAGCTGCGCAACACGCTGCGTTTCCTGCTGGGCAACATCCACGACTTTGATCCGGCTAAAGATGCTGTAGCGTGGTCATCGCTGCAGCCGCTGGACCAATACATCCTGGCCCGCACGGCGGAGCTCGATGCCAAGATTCGCAGCGCCTACGACGGCTTCGAATTTCACCGCGCGTATCACGCCCTGAACGAGTATGTGAACAGCGACCTCAGCGCGCTTTACCTCGACGTGGTGAAGGACCGCCTCTACACCCTCGCGCCCAACAGTGAAGGCCGCCGCAGCGCACAGACGGCCCTCTGGCGGATCGCCGAAGCGATTACAAGACTTATTGCGCCGATCCTTTCGTTCACTGCAGATGAGGTGTGGAAGCTGCTGCCGGCTCGTCCCACTCGTGAGGCCAGCGTGCATCTGGCGCTGTTCCCCGACATGGCGGAAATCGTTCCCGGAGCCATCGCCGCGGTCGAAGCCGACTGGGAGCGGCTACTCGCCATCCGCACTATTGTGATGACGGAGCTCGAGGCTCTGCGCAATGCCAAGGCGATCGGCAAGGCTCTCGAAGCGGCCATCACCATCATCGCGCTCGAAGGCTCGGCTGAGGCCACGACACTCGTTCAATATGAGGCTTCGCTTGCGGAGTTCTTCAACGTCTCGCAGGCCACCGTCCAGGTAGTAGGAGCCACCACCGACGGCACCGCCATCCTGGTAGAAGCTGCACCCGCCGCAGGTGACAAGTGCGCCCGCTGCTGGCGAACGCTGACCGACATTGGCGCCGACTCCCGCTGGCCCACCGTCTGCGCCAGATGCGCGGACGCGCTTGATGCGATCCGCTTCCCTCCTACGCAGGAGGCAGCATGAGCCGCATCAGAGACGCGCGCTGGGTCCTGTTCCTCGTCGCCATCGTCATCATCCTCGCCGATCGGGTGACCAAGCTCCGCGTCGAAGCTAACGTCACGCTCGGGCAGCACGTCGCGATCATTCCGCACTTCTTCTGGATCTCCAACGTCCGCAACACCGGCGCGGCTTTCAGCATGTTCGAAGACGCGAAGTCGCAACTTCTCGTCCGCAACTTCCTCGTGATCTTTTCCGTCGCGGCGGTGATCGCGGTCCTGATCGTTTTGTGGCGGGTTGGCCGCACCCTGTCCGTTACATCGATCGCGCTTGCCCTTATCCTGGGCGGCGCGGTCGGCAACCTCTATGACCGCCTCAAGTTTCACTACGTCGTGGACTTCCTGGAAGTCCACATCCACGGCTACCACTGGCCCGACTTCAACGTAGCCGACTCCGCCATCGTTGTCGGAGCCTGCCTGCTGCTCATCGAAATGCTCCGCCCACAACGCTCCACCGAATAACTATTTCTTGTTTGTCATCCCCGAAGGGGATCTGC
>CAZZYB010000585.1:0-2270 GCA_964658125.1 uncultured Acetobacteraceae bacterium
CGGTTGGTGCGCTTTTGTTCGTCCAGGCGTTTGGCGCGCTTTTGTTCGTACATGATGTTGTCTGCTTTGGCTACGAGGGCTTCGAAGGTGAGGGAAGGATTTTCTTCCGAAGCGACTACGCCCCTGCTGAATTGGAGGTGATATTTGCGATTGGGGAGGATGTTCAGGCTGGTTTGATTTTCGGTCAGGCGAGCGATGGCCTGCTTCATTTCCGGGTCGTTCGATTCTCCGGCTACGACGAACTCATCTCCGCCGATGCGGCCTATGACGTCGGTTTTGCGGAAGGTGTTTTTGAGGAGGTCCGCCATTTCCCTGAGCATGGCTGAACCGGCTTCGTGGCCGAGTGTGTCGTTGACGTGCTTGAGGCCGTCCATGTCCATGAAGATGATGGTGAAGGATTCGCTGGAACGCTGCGCGATGAGGAAGGCCTGCTCGGCGAGGAAGTAGAAGCCGCGGCGGTTGTAGAGGGTGGTGAGTTCGTCTCGGAGGGAGAGTTCGCGGACTGTGGCCTCGAATGCCTTGGTGCGCCAGGCGAGGACGAGGACGAGGGAGACTGCGCTGATGGCTAGCAGGGAGGTGGCGACGGCGGTGGCGGAGCTTTCCTGCTCGGGCTTGACGCGGACCAGGAGGGCTCGGGGGACGGCGATGGCGAAGGGCAGCAGGATGGCGAACGGGGCGGCGAGGCGGGCGGTCATGCCTCCGCTGCCGTTGTCGAGCAGGATGGAAAAGACTCCCGAGTCGGCTCGCCTGGTGAGTGCGAGCGCGGTGAGCAGGAGAAGGCAGACGAGTGTTTGCTGAGAGAAGGGGTTGTTCTGATGCAGGATGAAGAGATGGCTGAGGCCGAAGAAATACCGGGCGAGGAAGATGAGCATCGCGAGAAACAGGAGCAGCGCGACGGCGTCTGTGAGGTGCGAGAGGAGGCTTTTGCGGGTGCGTAATCCGGTGAGCACGATGCCCAGGAGGATGAAACTTCCAGCGGCTTCTGGCGAGACTTTACCGGGGAAGATGGAGGCGCTGTCGGGAGCTAGAAGGGTTTCGATGGGGATGTGGATGAGACTGAAATCCTTGAGCAGGATCAGCAGAGCGAAGAGCGTGACGAAGACGCCGAGGGCCTGGGAGGCTCGGACAGCGTGGCGGGAGCTGCGGGCGATCGCAAGGGCGGCGCTGAGGCCGGAAAATACGACGAGGAGGGACGTGTTGGCGCGCATGAGAAAGACGGCGTGGGGCAGAATTTTGCCCAACGGGGCGATGATCCAACCGGCCAGCGAAGAGATGCCGAGCAGGAAGATGAGGATGAGTGAGGCTAGCTGGAAGTACTTCAGCCAGGAGCGGACGCGGTCGTCTGGCTGAGTGGAAGCCGGTGAAACGAGTTGCTTCATGGGTGAGGCCCGAGCTTCCTGACTCGTGCGGCCGAGTCATTCGGTGGATAGAGGCCGCGAATGTAACGCATAGCTTGCGGTTTCATCCTACTATTGGAGGTTTGCTGCTGGAGCGTGGCGGCTCGAGCGATCTGGCGAGTGCCTGCTTGGCTTTGCTCTGTATCGGCAGAATGGCGCTGGGCGATAGCAAGGGGTGAGTGGGCAGGTGGGAGTGAGGCACGAGAGGTGGGCAACCGCGGTGGAGTCGTTAGTCGCTGGGGGGATGATTGCTAGGGTGTCGTCGCGCTTTGTGCGGTGGCTCCTAGCTTGACGGTGATTGTTGGCGAGCTTAGGGTGAAAGTGAGGTGTGCCGTGGGCCGGATTCAATACTTGACCGATGAAAGGGCCGTAAGACAGCGGCGGTGATCGATCTCAAGGTGCATGGGTCGCTTTGGGAAGACATTCAGGATGTGCTGGTTTCTCGATCGCGTGCGGGTGAAAAGGGGACGTCGCTGGCGAAGGTAACGGCTGGACTGGTCGCGCGCGGCAAGTTACGTGGGTGAGTACAGCGTTGAACTGAAGCGGAGTGCTCAGAAAGAGTTGGAACGTCTGCCCGCTGACGTGCTGGAGCGCATGGTTGTGAAGCTGGAGAAGCTCGCAAGCAATCCTCGGCCGGATGGGTGCAAGAAGTTGAAGGGTGGGAGTGGGAGTATCGCGTTAGGGGGGAATATCGGGCGGTGTATGTTGTGGATGATGCAGAGAGACTTATTTCGGTGACGCGGATTCGGCATCGGAGTGAGATTTACGAGTAGGGGTTGACCTCGGTTTTGTCGTGCGGCTGCGCTGCACTCTGGCCTGCGGCAGCGAGGGGGTGTCTCCGACGCGCATGTTGTGGCGCGTCTGAGGTTGGGG
>CAZZYB010000586.1:0-2262 GCA_964658125.1 uncultured Acetobacteraceae bacterium
GATCAGCGTCTGGCCGCGTTTCATCCCCGAGGATCGCTACTACGCCACCGTCCTCAAAAACGACTGGTTCGAAAAACTCGCCGACAACACCCCCACCAACGGCCTCCCCTACGACCGCGCCGGCTCCGACATCGACACCACCAACCCCGCCGCCGCCCGCTGGTACTGGGACATCATCAAGCAGAACTACATCGACCGTGGCTTCGACTCCTTCTGGGCCGACGAAACCGAGCCCGACCTTCCCCCCAACGGCAGCTTCTGGCACATCGGCCCCGGCACGCAGTTCTTCAACGTCTTCCCCCTCTTCCACACCGCCGCCATCTACGACGGCCTCCGCCGCGACACCCCCAACCGCGCCCTCATCCTCGCCCGCGACGCCTACACCGGAGCCCAGCACAACGGCACCATCTTCTGGTCATCCGACATCAGCGGCAACTGGGACACCCTAAAGCGCCAAATCCCCACCGGCATCAACTTCGTAGCCTCCGGAATGCCCTACTGGAGCACCGACATCGGCGGCTGGCAGTACCTCCCCGGCTTCCACAAACCCGAGCGCCCACCCCTCATCGACCCCTCCGACGCCCGCGCCGAAGTAGGCCACTACGACGACTACCCCGAGCTCTACGTCCGCTGGTTCGAGTACGGAGCCTTCCAGCCCAACTTCCGCTCCCACGGCAGCCGCCCCGAAAACGAAGTCTGGTCTTACGGCAAACAGGCCGAGCCCATCCTCGAAAAATACCTCCGCCTGCGCTACACGCTGATGCCCTACATCTACTCCATCGCCCACACCACGCACCTCAACGGAGCCCCCTTCATGCGCGGCCTCTTCATGGACTTCGGCGCCGACCCCCGCACCGCCGACATCCGCGACGAGTACATGTTCGGCCCCGCCCTCCTCATCGCCCCCGTAGTCGAACAAGGCATGACGACCCGCGAAGTCTACCTCCCCGCCGGCGCCGACTGGTACAACTACTGGACCAACGAACTAATCCATGGCGGCCAAACGATCACTGTCCAGGCCCCCATCGACACGCTCCCGATCTTCGTCCGCGCCGGCTCCATCCTCCCCCTCGGAGCGCCCGTAGAAAGCACCAACGAACTCCAGAAAATCAACACCCTCCGCATCTACCCCGGCCGCGACACCACCTTCGACCTCTACACCGACGACGGCACTACCTACGCGTACGAGCAAGGCAAATCAGAGACCACCCACCTACACTGGTCTCAATCCACCCACAAGCTAGCCCAAACCGGCGCCCCCCTACCCACAGCTTCACCCGCAAAACTCGAAATCATCACCAAATAACCCGTTCTACCTCTAAACTCAAAGCTCCCACCCGCCAACCCACCTCAAAACCCTCCGCGCAACTTGGCGTCCTTAGCGTACTTTGCGTTTGCAGTTGCAGTTGCAGTTGCTCTTAGCCCTGAAGCTCCAACGCCATCTGATCCACCCCATCCGCCACCGGCAGCGTAAAACAAAACGTACTCCCCCGCGCCAACTCACTCTCCACCCAGATCTCCCCCCGCTGAGCCTCGGTCAACCGCCGCGCAATCGCCAACCCCAGCCCGGTCCCACCCGACTCCCTTGACCGCCCCTTATCCACCCGATAAAACCGCTCAAACAGCCGCCCAATGTGCTCGGACGAAATCCCCTGCCCAAAGTCCTGCACGCTGAACCGCACCATCTTCTCCATCGCCACAGCCGACACCACAATCCGCGTCTCCAGCTCCCCCCGCCCATACTTCGTGGCATTCTCAATCAAGTTCGTCAGCACCCGCACCACCGCATCCGAGTCGGCCATCACCTCCGTCTCCACCACCTCACTCAGCTCCAGCTCCGCTCCCGAATCCCTCACCAGCCCCGCAATCGAGTCATAAGCCTCCCGCACCAGCAGCGAAGCCTTCACCCTCACCGGCCGCACCTCATGTTCACCCGACTCCACCCGCGCCAGCACCAGCAAATCCTCAGTCAGCCGATTCATCCGCACCGCATTCTTCTGAATCGTCCCCAAAAACTCCCGCACGATCCCCTGGTGCTCCTCATCCTCCAGCAGCGTCTCCACGTACCCGCTGATCGACGTAAGCGGCGTCCGCATCTCATGCGAAACATTCGCCACGAAATCCTTCTGCGCCCGCTCCATCTGCTCCACCCGAGTCACATCGCGCAGCACAGCAACCGCTCCACCCTGCGGCATAGGAGCCGCATTCACCGCAAAAATCCTTCCCGGAACAACCGCCGTAGCCCGCCCCTCCACCACCTCC
>CAZZYB010000587.1:0-2256 GCA_964658125.1 uncultured Acetobacteraceae bacterium
GAAGACGTCGTAGAGGCTGAGGATTGTGACGACCAGGAGGAAGGAGCGGAACTCGAAGACGAAGATGCCGATGATTGCGGTGGCGACGACGACGCAATAGGAGTACATGAAGAGGCGACCGGCGAGGCGGTGCAGACGAAGACCTTTGACGCTGAGGATCGCGACCAGGCCGAGGCAGAGGGCGACGGTGCCTGCCAGAACATGCACGAGGATGTTGGCTACGTGCGCGGGCGAGTGTTGGAACATGATGGGAGTATGCGTTGCGCCGATTTCATTCGCAAGTGATTCTTGTTATGCGAAGGAGCTAATCGAGGAAACGGCTGGTGATGCCACTGTAGGCGTCGATGCGGCGGTCGCGTAAGAAGGGCCAGTGTTGGCGAGTGGTTTCTACTTCTGCGGGGTCGAGGTCGGCGTAGAGAATTTCTTCCTTGTCGTGCGAGGCCTTGGCGAGGACGCGGCCGAAGGGGTCGGCAATGAACGAACCACCCCAGAATTCGAGGCCGTCTTCGGGAGTGTGGGAGCCGGGGCCGGGCATGTTGATGCCGTTGTGGAGGACGTCGCCGTGCTCGTGTCCGACTCGGTTGACCGCGCAGACGAAGACGCCGTTCGCGATGGCGTGGGCGCGCTGAATGGTTTGCCAGGCGTCGTACTGGCGCTCGCCGAACTCGGATTTTTCGCTGGGATGCCAGCCAATGGCGGTGGGGAAGAAGAGCGTCTCGGCGCCCTTGAGCGCGGTGATGCGGGCACCTTCGGGATACCACTGGTCCCAGCAGACCAAGGTGCCGACGCGGCCTTCAGAGGTGCTTGTTGCGAGGAAGCCGAGGTCCCCGGGAGTGAAGTAGAACTTCTCGTAGTACAGCGGGTCGTCGGGGATGTGCATCTTGCGGTAGATGGCGGCGATGTTGTCGGGGGCTGTGGAGGCGTGGTCGAGCGTGGCGGCCGTGTTGTGGTAGAGGCCGGGGGCGCGGCGCTCGAAGAGGCTCGCGATGACTACGATTTTGTGCTCGCGGACGACTGCGCTGAGGGCGGCGGTGGAGGGGCCGGGGATGGATTCGGCTGTGGCGAAGAGAGCATGGTCTTCGCGCTGGCAGAAGTACTGGGCGCGGAAAAGCTCGGGGAGGCAGATGAGTCTGGCGCCTGCCTCGGCTGCTTCGCGGACGCGCGAGACTGCTTTGTCGAGGTTGGCTTGGGTGTCCGGGGAGCAGGACATCTGGATGAGGGCTACGCGGGTGGTGTTAGGCATGTTTTTCTTTCATCTCGGATACTTTGATCGTTTGAAACAAACCCTGCTTGCCGAAGCGAAGCAGAAGATCGTCGTGCGTGCAAAGAATCAGGTTCTCGGTGATGGCGGTGGCGGCCAAAATGCGGTCCCCGGGATCGCCCTGGAACGTGGCGGGAAGTTGCAACGTTGCCGCAGCGATCCTCGGTGTGATTTCGATAATTCTTGGTCCTGGAGGTAGCAACGAATCTTGAAACCATTTCAAGATGGGTCTGTCGAGTGCGAGCCTTTTACGGCTGACCGCATGCGCGATCTCAGAAAGGGAAAACGAACTGACAAACCAATTGGCTGCTGCCGCCGCATCGCGAATGATGTCGAGATTCTCGGGTTTTGAGGCGAGTGTTCCGGCCCTCAGCCAGACCCACGCGTGTGTGTCCAGGAGCAGACCAGTCGTCAGCGCCACTCGGGTCCCCATGATTCCCAGTCAGGGGAGACGATGTCGCCGAGGATCTTGACCGAACCCCGCATGCTACCGAAAACCTGATCGAACGCAGACAGCGGTTGTGGCTCTGACGCAGGAACGAGCTGTGCGACGATGCGTCCACGTTTGGTGATTATTATTGGACGGCCATCGCGTTGAACTTCATCGAGAAGCTGAAGAAGATGAGCCTTTGCTTTGGAAGCTGGAATCGGTTCGCGTGTCGTGGGATGCTTCGTAGAAGTTTTGGTCGTGAGGATAGGGGGCTTCTTCGCGGCGGACTTTTCCGGTCGCGGCTCAAGAGCGGGATATGATTTCGGATGAGCTGCCATGTGGTCATCTCCAGATGACTATCATAACTCTGATGGCGTGCAAAGAGAAAAGCGCCGGAGGCCGGCGCCTTTTCAAGGTCGGTGGATAAGACTTTATTTGTCGTCGAACAACAAAATTGCGGCAGCGATGGTCGTTGTCCAGCGGCCGTTCTTGTCGCCTACAGCGGATTGCGTGACGTTCGCGGTGCGAACGATCTTGTTGGAGATGCGGTAGATTTCTTTCTTCT
>CAZZYB010000588.1:0-2200 GCA_964658125.1 uncultured Acetobacteraceae bacterium
CTGACCCTCACCAGCGCCGGCGGCTCACTAGCCCAAAAGCAGGGCTACGCGGGCAGCTTCTTCACCGGAGTTCTCGCCACCGTAGTCGCCACTCCCTGCACCGCGCCGCTCATGGGAGCAGCCATCGGCTTCGCCCTCGCGCAATCCGCTGTCATCGCCATCGGAGTCTTCACCGCCTTGGCGCTGGGCCTCGCACTCCCCTACTTGGTCCTGAGCTTCCAACCCGGCTGGACCAAACTCCTCCCCCGCCCCGGCGCCTGGATGGAAGTCCTCAAGCAACTCACGGCCGTCCCCCTCTTCGCCACCGCCATCTGGCTGGCCTGGGTCTACGGCGCTCTCTACGGAGCCACCGGCATCGACCACGAAGCCTGGCTCCTGGCCTGCTTCCTCACGCTCGCCATCGCCGGCTGGACACTGGGCCGCTGGCCCGCCAAGTGGGGATCAGCCATCGCCGCCACGCTGCTGATCGCCATCGGCCTCACGCTGACGCTCCACAACAAGAAGCCCGAAGTCGAAACCTGGTCCCCCTACACGGCCGACAGCCTCGCGAAAGCCAGAGCCTCCGGCCACCCCGTCTTCGTAGACTTCACCGCCGCCTGGTGCCTAAGCTGCAAGGTCAACGAAGCCGCCGTCCTCAAGTCCGACGAAGTCAAAAAGAAGTTCACGGATAGCAAAGCTGTCCTCCTCCGCGCCGACTGGACCGCCCACGACGACTTCATTACTGAACAGCTAGGCAACCTCAACCGCAGCGGCGTTCCCACCTACGTCATCTACCCCCCCGGCAAAGACTCCAACGCTGACGTCCTCCCCGAGCTACTCACCAAGAAAATCGTCCTCGACGCCCTCGACAAGGACCTCAAACTGGGCACCAAGTAGCGAAGGAGCCGCATCCCATCGCTTCGAACTGCTATCGTTACACCATGCAGGTGACCCTCGAAATCCCGGACACAGTCGCGGCGCAAATAACTGCCGCAGGCAGAGAACCGGCGCGGACTGCTCTCGAAGCTTTCGCCCTTGAAGGCTACCGAACCAAGGAACTTTCGGAATCTGAGATTCGCCGCATGCTGGGATTTGAAACTCGTATGGAAGTCCATGCCTTCCTCAAGGAGCACGGCGTATATCTCCATTACTCCGTCGCCGACCTCGACCACGACAGGCAAACGTCTCTAAGGCAACAAACACCGCAACGCCAATAGCCTCACCCAGAATGATAGTCATCGCCGACACCAGCCCGATCAACTACCTGATCCTGATCGAGCAAATCGACGTACTGGCGAAGTTATATGGAACCGTCATCATCCCAGTTGCCGTGCGTGAAGAACTCTTGCGCCCACGCGCCCCAACCGCGGTCCGAAGCTGGATCGAGCATCTACCTTATTGGATTGAGGTGCGTTCGAGTACCGCGACGAGCGACGCCGCTATCCTGAAGCTCGATCCAGGCGAACGGGAAGCCATTCTGTTGGCCGAAGAACTTACCGCTACATACCTCATCATCGACGAATTCGCTGGGCGAAGCGAAGCAATTCGCAGAGGCCTTCCCGTGATCGGTACCATAGGAGTTCTTCGCGACGCGGCCAGAGCAGGTTTACTCGACATCCACGTCGCCATCGTTCGCCTACAAGCAACAAGTTTTCACCTTTCGGTCGAAACCGCCGCCGATCTGCTCCGAGAGTTCGAATTGAACAAGAATCATTGACACCCGCGATACAATAGAGACAGCAGCCCGGCCACACGCCGGGCTTCCGCATTTTCAGAACCAACTGGAAAGCGAGGACACGGAAGTCCCCGGTTAACGCTCACCCGCTCAGGACTTTGCGCGAAATAAGGGGGGGGACCGTAAGGGGCAGACGCTTGTTGCGCGGAATCTTTTAAACCCGCTGCGCAAACAGCTGTTCCACGCAGGGACCTGGCTCACGATTTGAGGGGCCAAACAGGAAGTGCGAGGACACGAAGTCCCCGCTTAACCCTCAGCCGCTCAAGACTTTGCATAAAAAAAAGGGGGCCTAGGAAGCCGATTTCTTGATCCGCGCAACTTCTTCCATCCGCTGCCCCAGCAGCCGCTCCCTGCCCTCACCCGTCGGCACATAATACCGCCGGTCCCGCAGGTTCTCCGGCAGACACTCCATATCCGCCACCTTGCCCTCGACATCGTGCGCATACTGGTACCCCTTGCCATAGTCGAGCGACTTCATCAGCTTCG
>CAZZYB010000589.1:0-2200 GCA_964658125.1 uncultured Acetobacteraceae bacterium
CGGCGCGGCCTGGAGCGGAGTGGGCACCAAGCAGCTGACGGCGACGCTGCCGGCTGGCCTGTTGAAGTCAGTACTGAACGCTCCGAATTCGCTCGGCGGGTCGGGTATCGGCGCCGGCGCAAAGAAATGAATACTTTTCAGCCTGACATCTTGGTGAACTAGTCAATGTGACTGGTCAGAATGGACCGCCTCATGAGAGCCGTACAGTCTTCGGACGCAAAGCGCCTTGCGGAGTATCTGGATGAGGTGGAGCGCGGCGAGGTGATCGTGATTACGCGTCACGGTAAACCCATAGCGCACCTGGTGCCCGCGCCGGACGTTGACCAGGAGCGGGTGATACGAGCGATCGAAGGTCTCAGAGCTCTGCGTAAAACACTCCCACCCGTTTCCGTAGACGAAATTCTCTCGTGGCGTCACGAAGGACATAAGTACTGATGTCCGTGGTGGACTCGGCGTTTGTGCTGGACGCATCCATCGCTGCGTGCTGGTGCCTGAGTGATGGGACCAATCCAAAAGCGGAGGATGCGCTACTCGGCATCGCAAAGCACGGTACAGTGGTTCCTGCCCTCTTCTGGTTTGAAGTGCGGAATGTGCTGTTGATGGCCGAGCGGCGTCAGCGTGTCTCCGACGCACAGACAGCTAGGTCGCTCAGTTATATCAGTGAATTCAACATCAGGATCGATCGAGAGCCGGTCGAGACTATGACGATGTGCGTGGCCAGGCATCCTAAGCTGTCTGTTTATGATGCCCCCTATCTGAAACTGGAACTGCGACAAATCCTGCCATTGGCGACGCTGGATGGCAGTTTGATCAAAGCGGCCCGCACGGAGGGTGTCGCGCTCTTCGAGTAGCGTTGCGGAACATAAGACTGATGGCCATCAAGCGAAACGCAGGTGCTTCGACCCCGCTGCGCTTCGCCAGGATGACAACTGCTCAAAGACGCCTTAGACAACTGAAGCTTCTAACGTCGCCTCATTCGCCAGTTCGTGCGCCGCGATCGACACGGACTCTTCCAGAATATCGAGCGCGATCATCGCCTCGTGCTCATTGACGATGAGGGGTGGGGCCAGACGGATCGACGTCTCTCCGCAGCCGAGAATCAGCAGGCCGCGCTCGAAGCAAAGATCGACGATGCGATCGCGAAGAGGGCCGGCTACTTCGCGGGTCTTCTGATCGCGCACGATCTCGATGCCGATCATCAGGCCGCGGCCGCGGACATCGCCGACAATCGTTTGTTGCGATGGCCAGGTGCGGAGGCGCTCCAGCATCTTGTTGCCGACCGTCGCGGCATTCTGAATGCCTTCGCGTTCGAGCACATCCATAGTTGCCAGTGCGGCGGCAATGGCTACCGGGTTACCGCCAAAGGTGGATGCGTGCGAGCCGGGCTTCCAGTCCATGATCTCCGCGCGCGTCATGCAGACGCCGAGCGGCATGCCGGAAGCGATGCCCTTTGCCATGCAGACGATATCCGGCTCGACTTCGCTGTGCTGTACCGCCCACCACTTGCCGGTACGGCCCGCGCCGGACTGCACTTCGTCGACCACCAGCAGGATACCGTGACGGTCACAGATCTTGCGCAGCTCCTGCATGAAGACCTTCGGAGCGACAACGTAACCGCCCTCGCCCTGGATCGGCTCGACGAAAATAGCGGCTACTTCTTCAGGAGCGAGCGTGCTTTTGAAGAGCTTGTCTTCAATGAACCGGGCACAGGCAAGGGCGAAAGCATCCTCCGCCTGCGGACCGCCGCTACAACCGCGATAGGCGTAGGGATAACGGACGTGGGTCACGCCCGGCATGAGCGGCGAGAACCGGCGGCGCTGCTGGGGCTTTGACGCAGTGAGTGACAGAGCGCCCATGGTGCGGCCGTGGAAGGCGCCATAGAACGCAATGATGTTGGGACGGCCTGTGTGATAACGGGCGATCTTCAGCGCGCACTCAACGGCTTCTGCCCCGGAGTTGCCGTAGTAAAAGCGGTGCGGACCCGGCATAGGCGCAATCGCCGACAGACGCTTGGCCAGGGTCACCATGCTTTCGTAATAAAAGTCTGTGCCCGACATATGGATCAGTTCGGCAGCCTGGTCCTGGATGGCCTTTACGACCTCGGGATGGCAGTGGCCGGTGGAGGTGACGGCAATTCCCGCGGCGAAGTCGAGGAACTCGTTGCCGTCGACGTCTTCAATGCGCACGCCGCGGCCCCGCT
>CAZZYB010000590.1:0-2173 GCA_964658125.1 uncultured Acetobacteraceae bacterium
TGGGATGTCCGATGGGATGTCCAATGGATGTTCTAATGGTGTGTACGGCTAAAAGGCACGAATGACGATGTTGAGGAGCAGCGATTTGAAGCACGGTTTGCGGAATGGCGCGATGCGCTGGTTGGCAGTAGGTGTGGCGGCGTTGACGCTGGTGGTGGGTGCGAGTGCGCAGAAGGGCGCTCCGAAGCGTCCGCGGCGGGAAACGAATGCGGCGCGGCAGGTGCGGATTCAGCGGACCATTGAAGATACGTACACGCACCGCTACGAGGTTTTCGGCGGCGGCGGATTCATGCGTTTCCGCAGTGGCGAGTTTACGAAGAAGAACAATGAAGTGACGTGGGCGGCGAATACGAGCTACTACCTGGGCGAGAAATTTGCGGTGGTGGCGGACGCTCGCGGCATGTTCGGCAATGCTCATGCGCTGATCAACAATGTGTATGGCGTCTACACGCCACAGATCAACGAGTACACGTTCATGGGCGGCGGCAGCTACCGGTTTTATATGCGGGATAAGACGGCGCTGAGTGTGCAAGGGCTCGGCGGCGTGGGCTGGGGAATTTTCTCGGGCGGATCGAAGGGGATTCCTTCGACCAACCTGGGGATCTGGCCAGATGGGTTCAAGCCGGCGTTCTCGGTGGGCGTTAGCGGGGATTACAACTTCTATCCGAACCTGGCTTTTCGGGTGACGCCTACGTATGTGGGGACGACGTTTGGGAGCAAGGGTCAGAACAATCTTGGGGTGAATGCTGGGATTATTTATCGGTTCGGGCGGCAGAGGTAGATTCGGGATTTTGCGGTGACGGAAGGGAGGCTGCGGCTTCCCTTTCGTGCGTCTGGTGGGTGTAGGGTTCGACAGCGGCGGTTGCGTGACGAGGGTTAGTGTTTTGCGAAGGCGGCCTGGAATTGCATGATCAGCGCGTGGACGACTGAGGGCCAGCGCATGTCGGGTTGGCCTCTGTAGGTTTCGGCCCAGAGCAGGTTGCCGCGCTTGCCATCGACGGTGGGGCCGTAGATGCGGAGGATGGCGAGGTCCTGGTCGGAGGGGCCGATGTTGACGCCGTCGGGGTCGGGTGGGGTGAGCGCGAAGGTGAGGTCGGCGGTGCCTTCGGCGGGTGATTTGCCGAGCGCGGTGATGAGCTCCGATAGCTGCTTGCGGGCGGATTGATCTCTGGGACTGGCTTCAATGGCGATGGTTTGCGAGTGTTTCAGCATGCGGTGGAACGATGCTTTGTCGCAGACGTAGCCTTGTTTGGAAAGGGTGCAGCCGGCGTCGGGGTCGGCTGTTTGTGCGCTGGCGGGGAGTAAAGCGCCTAGTAAGAGCAGGGCGGGCAGAAAGCGTGATGGGGTCTTGAAAGTCATTCGTTCATCCTCAGGTATTCGATGCGTTCTGTGGGGTCTTAGAATAGATGGGTTGCCGCAAATGGCAACTGGAGTCGAGGCAGGGTGGACATGGTTCAGATCAAGCAGGACGACCTTATCGAGAGCGTGCGCGCGGCGCTGCAGTACATCAGCTTTTTTCATCCGGTGGATTACATTGAAAACCTTGCGCGGGCTTATGAACTGGAGGAGTCGCCGGCGGCCAAGGATGCGATGAAGCAGATCCTGGTGAACTCGCGGATGTGCGCCGAGGGGCATCGGCCGATCTGCCAAGACACCGGGATTGTGACGATTTTTATCAAGCTGGGGTTGGAGTGCCAACTGGTGAGCGCGGATGGCCGTGCGGCGACCATGACGCTGCAGGAGATGTGCGATGAGGGCGTTCGGCGGGCGTGGCTCGACCCGGATAATAAACTGCGCGGGTCGATCCTGGCTGATCCTGCGTTCTCGCGGAAAAATACTAAGGACAACACGCCTTGCGTTGTTGAGGTGTCGCTGGTGAAGGGCGCGGGCGTCGATGTGACCGTAGCAGCGAAGGGTGGAGGGAGTGAGGCGAAGTCGAAGTTCGTGATGCTGAATCCTTCGGACTCGGTGGTGGACTGGGTGTTGAAGACGATCCCGACGATGGGGGCTGGGTGGTGTCCGCCGGGGATGCTGGGGATTGGGATTGGCGGCACGGCCGAGAAGGCGATGCTATTGGCCAAGCAGGCGCTGATGGAAGACATTGACATGCAGGAGTTGAAGGCTCGCGGGGCGGGCACGAATGTCGAGAAGCTGCGTGAAGAAATTTACGACA
>CAZZYB010000591.1:0-2147 GCA_964658125.1 uncultured Acetobacteraceae bacterium
GCAAGGCTTCGCGTTGTAACTTGTGGCACTGAACTCTTACTGTGGTGGACGTTGCAGCGACCGCATGACGTCCATGATGCGTTCGTAGATGTCCTGCACCTGAGCGGCGGTGAGAGGGCCGGGGTTTGCGGCACGCACATGTTCGAAGACGATGCGCTCGCGGTCGGGCTCGTAGATGGGGGCGCTGTGGCCGCGCTTGATTTCGCCGATAGCGACAGCGGCAGCGGCACGTTCCGAGAGCAGAGCAACGATCTGCTCATCCAGTGAATCGATCTTCTTACGCCAGTCGGCGATCTCCATGTTGCCTCGTCCAGCGAACGTGCAGGCACGTTGCGCGATGTGTTTTGGCGCCGCAAACACGCGGTCGCAGGCCTGTGTTGATGATACGCGGTCATGCTCCTCGCAACTCCGCAACGAACTTCCCGACGGCTGCTGCAGCATCTGCCGCCGGAGTCTTTTCAATCAGCCCGACGATGGCGCTGCCGACTACGGCGGCGTCGGCAAATTCCGCTACTGCTTTTACGTGCTCGGGCGTCGACACACCGAATCCTAGCGCGATCGGCAGCTTTGTAAACTTCCGCAAACGTTCTACGAGGGATTTCGCATCGCTGGCGAGTTCCGTCTGTGTGCCGGTGATTCCGACGCGAGAGATCGCATAAACGAAGCCCTGCGAGTTTTCTGCGATGGCTTTGAGGCGCTCGTCGGGCGACGTTGGGGCCGCCAGGAATACCGGCGCGAGGTCATTCTTCTGCATTACGGCGAGATACTCCGCAGCTTCTTCAACGATCATGTCCGTCAGCAGCACGCCGTCCGCGCCAGCTTCTTTTGCAGCTTTCGCGAAGGCTTCCATCCCGAGCCTGACTACAGGGTTTAGGTAGCTGAACAGGATGATGCCTGCAGAGGGCCGCGCGTCACGAATCTCGCGGCAGATTCCCAGGACGTCGGTCAGTCGTGTGCCTCGCGCCACTGCGCGTTCCGAAGCACGTTGGATTACTGGGCCGTCGGCTAGCGGATCGCTGAACGGTACACCAAGCTCGATGACGTCAGCGCCAGCATCAATGGCGGCAATTGCCATGTCGCGCGTCGTCGCGAGGTCGGGATCACCCGCAGTGAAGTAGATAACGAGTCCGGGCTTGGATTTGAAGGAGATAGGCATCAGCCCTTCGCCTCCACGATCCCAGTCAGATCCATCTCGCGCGTCATGATCCCAATATCCTTGTCGCCACGCCCACTGACGTTCACCATCAAAATCTGATCCTTGCCCATCTTCGGCGCGAGCTTGATTGCCTCCGCCACAGCGTGCGCACTCTCCAACGCAGGAATAATCCCCTCCGTCCGGCTCAACACTCGCACCGCATCAAGCGCCTCATCGTCGGTCGCGCTCCTATAGGTGGCACGGCCTGAATCGTGCAGCATCGCGTGCTCCGGGCCAACGCTGGCGTAATCCAGTCCGGCCGAAACCGAGTGCGTCGCCGCCACCTGCCCCGCGTCGTTTTGCAGCACGTAGGAGTACGTCCCCTGCAGCACACCCGGAGTACCGCCACCATTCTTCTGAAACCGTGCCGCGTGCTCGCCGAGTGCCGTCCCACGACCGCCAGCCTCCACGCCGATCAGCGCAACATTCGCGTCCGGAAGATATTCGTACCACGCCCCAATCGCATTCGACCCACCGCCCACGCACGCCACAATCGCATCCGGCAAGCGTCCCTCGTGCTCCATAATCTGCCGCTTGGATTCCTTCGAAATCACGCGGTGAAAATCGCGCACCATCGTCGGGTATGGATGCGAACCCAGCGCGCTGCCGAGGATGTAGAACGTCGTCCGAACATTCGTCACCCAGTCGCGCATCGCTTCGTTGATCGCGTCCTTTAGTGTCGCCGAACCCGACGAAACGCCCCGCACCTCCGCACCCAGCAGCCGCATCCGGAAGACGTTCAGCTCCTGGCGGCGCATGTCTTCTTCGCCCATGTAGACGACGCACTCGAGCCCAAACAGCGCACAAACGGTAGCTGTCGCGACGCCGTGCTGCCCTGCGCCGGTTTCGGCGATGATGCGTTGCTTGCCCATACGGCGAGCGAGCAACGCTTGCCCCAGCGCGTTGTTGATCTTGTGCGCGCCGGTGTGCAGCAGGTCTTCGCGCTTGAGAT
>CAZZYB010000592.1:0-2139 GCA_964658125.1 uncultured Acetobacteraceae bacterium
CGATGTTTCCGTCGTCTCCGGATGGAATTATTTCGGACGCGCAATGGGCGATCACGCTCGAGGTCAACGTTACGGGGAACTACCTGCTGACGGATGAAGCGGAGAAGGTTTTCAAGACGCAGGGCTTGCCGTCTAGCATCGTGCTGACGAGTTCGGCGAATGCGGTGGTGCCGAAGCGTGGGACAGAGGCTTACGACGTCAGCAAGGCTGCCCTGAGCCATCTGGTGAGGGAGTTGGCGGTGACATACTCACCGCTGATACGCGTGAACGGGATCAGTCCGGCGACCGTCGTGAAGGGGTCGACGATGTTTCCGCGGGACCGCGTGAAGGCTTCGCTCGCAAAGTACAACATTGCGTTTCAGGAGTCGCAAACGGATGATGAGCTGCGGAACTTGCTGGCGATGTTTTATGCAAAGCGGACGCTGACGCATGTGCCGATCGATCCGAAAGATTGCGCGGAAGCGATTCTGTTTGTCGGTGGGCCGCGAGCTCCGGTGACTACGGGGCACCTGATTCCGGTAGACGGTGGGTTGACCGAGGCTTATCTGCGGTGACGCCTGAAGACAGGCGCGCGCTGGTTGCCATCGATCTTGGCGCTGAGAGCTGTCGTGTGTCGTTGCTGCGGTGGCGGGACCAGAGGCCGGAGATGGAGTTGGTGCATCGGTTTCCGAACCAGGCTTTGGAGAGCGCGGACGGATTGCATTGGGATCTGGGAGCAATTCTGGCGGGGCTCGACGCGGGGTTGGTTCAGTGTGCGGCCATCGCGACGGAGGGGATTCGTTCCATCGCGGTGGATGGTTGGGCCGTGGATTACGTGCGGCTTGATGCGGAAGGGAAACCTGCTGCGGCGCCGTTCTGCTATCGCGATGAGCGGACGATTGTCGCGGAGACCTCGCTGCATGAGCGGATTTCAGCCGAGCGGATGCGGGAGCTGACGGCGATACAGCTGGGGCGGATCAATACGGCTTACCAGATGTTCGCGGATAGTGCGGAGCTGCGGGCGATGCCGTGGCTGAACCTGCCGGAGTACGTGCTGTACCGGCTGGGCGCGCGGCCGGTTTCAGAGCGCACGAATGCCAGCCATACGCAGATGCTGGGGCTGGACGGCGAGTGGTGTGCGGAGATTATTGCGGCGCTGGATTCGTCGGTAGAGGCGATGCCGGAGTTGGTTGATCCGGGGACTGATATTGGGCAGTTGCAGGGGAAGCTGGCGGAGCTGCCGGAGTTCACGAATACGCGGCTGATAGCGCCGGCATGTCACGATACGGCTTCGGCGATTGCGGCGATACCGGATGCGGGCGAGGATTGGGCCTACATCAGCTCGGGGACGTGGTCGCTGGTGGGGACGCTGCTGAAGGAGGCTAATACTTCGGCACGGACTCGCGAAGAGAATTTCAACAACCTGGTTGGCGCTGATGGAGCGATTTGTTTTCACAAGAATGTGAATGGCATGTGGTTGCTGAGGCAGTGCATCGAAAGCTGGAATGCGGAAGGCGCGGTGATTGATCTGCCGACGCTGGTGCAGGATGCTTGCGCGGTTGGTGATGTGCGGTATGCGCTGGATGTGGATGATCCGGATTTGCTGCTGAGCGGGCGGATGCCGCAGCGGATCAATGCGCAGCTGCATCGGCGGGACCTGCCCGAGCTCAGTGTTCATGCGGCCGATGCTGCGGCGATGGCTTCGTTTCTATTTCATAGCCTGGCGCGTCGGTATGCGGATGTGTTGCGCGGTGTGGCTGAGATTACGGGAAAGAAGCTGAGTCGCATTTACATCATGGGGGGCGGGAGTCAGAATGAGTTTTTAAATCGGCTGACGGCAGAGGCTACCGGCTTGCCGGTACTGAGGGTCGGGACGGAGTGTTCGACCGTTGGGAGTTTCGCGGTGCAGCTTGCGACGCTTGAAGGTGGATCGACGAGTGAGTGGGCGAAGAGTATGGAGACCGTGCATTAGGTCTTACGCGGGAGATTAGGTCAAGCAAAACGGACAGCCGCGGGGCTGTCCGTTTTGCTTGCTTGTGTATGGCGTTAGCCGGCTTTTTCGAGAAGGACGGGAATTGTTACATCGCGGTTCTTGACCATCTCCTCGGTGACGAGGAGCTCCTTGATCTTTTTGTTGCCGGGGACGTGGTACATGACGTC
>CAZZYB010000593.1:0-2132 GCA_964658125.1 uncultured Acetobacteraceae bacterium
AACGGGAGCTATGCCCGGGGGCGGATTCCCTCCGGGAGCGACGACAAGCTCTTAGCGGCTAGGAGAAGGCCTGGATGCCCGTGATGGCGCGGCCGAGGACGAGGCCGTGGATGTCGTAGGTGCCTTCGTAGGTGTTTACGGATTCGAGGTTCTGGGCGTGGCGCATGACGTGGAATTCGGCGGAGATGCCGTTGCCGCCGTGGATATCGCGGGCGGAGCGGGCGATGTCGAGGGCCTTGCCGCAGTTGTTGCGCTTTAGGAGGGAGATGAGTTCGGGCGTGGCGCGGTTTTCGTCGAAGAGGCGGCCGAGGCGGAGGGCAGCCTGCAGGCCGAGGGCGATCTCGGTTTGCATGTTGGCGAACTTGGTTTGGACCAGCTGCGTGGCGGCCAAGGGCCGATTGAATTGCTTGCGGTCGAGGGCGTACTGGCGGGCACGGTGAAAGCAGTCTTCGGCGGCTCCCATGGCTCCCCAGCAGATGCCGTAGCGTGCGCGGTTGAGACAGCCGAAAGGGCCGGAAAGGCCCGTGGCGTTGGGCAAGAGAGCGTCTTCGGAGACGTCGACGTCGCGCATCACGATCTCGCCGGTGATGGAGGTGCGCAGGGAAAGCTTGCCTTCGATCTTGGGGGCGGTGAGGCCGGGGGTTCCCCTGTCGAGGATGAAGCCTCGTATGTTGTTGTCCAGCTTGCCCCACACGATGAAGACGTCGGCTATGGGGGAGTTGGTGATCCAGGTTTTGGTGCCGTTGATGCGGTAGCCTGTGGGGGTTTTTACGGCTGTGGTGGTCATGCTGCCGGGGTCGGAGCCGGCGTTGGGTTCGGTGAGGCCGAAGCAGCCTATGAGTTCGCCTGAGGCTAGTTTGGGTAAGTAGTGTGTGCGTTGGGCTTCGGAGCCGTAGGCGTGAATGGGGAACATGACGAGTGAGGATTGGACGGACATCATGGAGCGGTAGCCGGAGTCGACGCGTTCGACTTCGCGGGCGATGAGGCCGTAGCTGACGTAGGAGGCTTCGGCTCCGCCGTACTGCTCGGGGAGGGTTGCGCCCAGCAGTCCTAAGTCTCCCATTTCGTTGAAGATAGCGCGGTCGGTGTGCTCTTCGCGGTAGGCTTCGATGGCGCGGGGAAGGAGCTTTTCCTGGGCGTAGCGGCGGGCGGTGTCGCGGGTGAGGCGCTCTTCGTCGTTTAGCTGGGAGTCGAGGTCGAAAGGGTCGGACCAGTTGAACTGGGGCTTGCGGGAGGTTGGATTTGGCATGAATTTTCTTCCGGACGGCCCACCCCAAATTATAGGCAAAGTCTTCAAAGCTATGGGGTTAAGCGGGGACTTTGAAAAACCATCGGGCACTTATTCCGGTGGCGGAGATAACGGGTTTTTGGTTCCTCGCGATCTATTGTAGTGAGTTGTGGCCATCCCTGCACAGGGCTGCAAGCGGGTGGGTTTATGTCGCTTCTGGCGCTGAAAGAAGGGTGAATTCGTCACTTTTTTCGGGGTTTGCGACACGCCTGAAACGCGGTGGATGTTAGATTGGGCATAGTTGCTGAGCCGGTGGGACGGCCAGTTTGACGAGGCGGACGATAGCCGTGGAGTCTCGGAGGTTTCCGGGCGGGCCACAGGAGTACGCATGATTCAGGTAGAAGAGCTTCAGGGAATAGCGATTTTTGATTGTCTTACCGACGCACAGCGGTTGCGGGTAACGCAGAACGCTGCGGACATCTACGTGAGGCCGGGTGAGTACCTGATCCGGGAGGGTGAGCCGCCGTGGTTTTATGTTTTGCTGGCCGGCAAGGTCGAGGTGTTGAAGGAGTACGCCGGGACTGAGCGGTATGTGAAGGATTACAACGTGGGCGACTTCTTCGGGGAGTTGCCGATCCTGCTGGGCGCACCGGCGCTGGCGTCGCTGCGGGGGAAGGAGTTTTCGCATGTGCTTCGGCTGGACCGGCTGCAATTCAAAGAACTGATCGATATGTCGCCCGCTTGTAGCTCGATCATCCTGCAGACGATGTCGCAGCGAATCACGATGATTTCGGAGTATGTTCGGGACAACAATGCGACGCGTGTCCTGGTTGTGGGGTCGCAGTATGACACCGATTGCCGGGATATACGGACGTTCCTCGCGATGAACCGCATTCCCTATGAG
>CAZZYB010000594.1:0-2113 GCA_964658125.1 uncultured Acetobacteraceae bacterium
TTAGTGGGTTTGCACAACTTAGTGCGTCCACGATGGTTCTAATGTGTGGAGGGTCGGTTATGGTCCGTCGTGCGGCTATGCTCAGTGTGCTGTTGGCGATGTTGCCGGCTTGTGGGCAGGATGTTGCTGCCCGGAAGGCTGTGGTTAGGGCGAAGACTTCGAAGCCGGTGAAGGCTGCTGTGCTGACGCCCCTGAATGAGCGTGAGCGGGTGCTGCAGTTGCTGGACCGCTTTACGTTTGGCCCGAAGCCAGGTGAGGTGGACAGCGTTCTGGCGATGGGAGCCGATGCGTGGCTGGAGAGGCAGTTGAAGCCGGAGGTGATTCCGAACGGAGCCCTGGATAAGCGGCTGGCGGACTATCCGACGCTGACGATGTCGGCCGAACAGGCGCTGGCCGCTTTCCCGGATCGCAACACCATCAAACAAGTGTTGGACGAAAAGCTGATCATGCCCACCGATCCTTTGCTGGTGGCGGTGTATGAGGTTCAGATTTACAAGTGGCAACAGGAGCAACAGGCTAAGACGGCCAGTGGCGGCGCGGCGCCGCCCGCGCCGCCGACCGATGCCGAGAAAGATGCGCTGAAAAAGCAGCAGCAGGAAGCTGCGGCGCGGATCGCGAACGATCTGTTGGCGCTGCCGAAGGGGCGGCGAATGTCTACTCTCATCAAGCTGCCGGTTACGGAGCGGATTGCGCTGACTTCGTATGTTGGAGGGGATCAGCGGAATCGCTTGTTTGCGGACTTTACGCCGAAGGAGCGCGAGGTTTTCAATGCGATGTCGGCGCAGGTGGGGTCGACGGGGAACGTGGGGAGTGAGCTTGCCCAGGCGCGTGTAGTTCGCGACGTGTTGACCGAGCGCCAACTACAGGAGGTGATGACCGACTTCTGGTTCAACCATTTCAATGTGTTTATCGATAAGGACTCCGACCAGTTTTATACAACGAGCTATGAGCGCGATGTGATTCGGAAGAATGCGCTGGGGACGTTTCACGATTTGCTGCTGGCTACGGCAAAGTCTCCGGCGATGATGGTTTATTTGGATAACTATTTGTCGATTGGGCCGAACTCGATCGCGAATGGCGTGGACCCGAAGAATCCGAAGGCGAAGAAGGGCAATCACGGCCTGAATGAGAACTACGGGCGCGAGGTGATGGAGCTGCACACGGTCGGCGTGAATGGCGGGTATACGCAGGCGGATGTGACGGCGTTGTCGGCAATATTGACCGGGTGGACGGTGGATCGACCCGGGCAGGGTGGGCCGTTTCTGTTTGACCAGCGGCGTCATGAGCCGGGTGACAAAAAGTGGTTTGGGCATGTGATCAAAGAGGGCCGGCACCCTGACGGGTCGCCGAACGGAATGGCGGAGGGGCTGGAAGCGCTGAGTATCCTGGCGGCTAGTCCGCAGACTGCGCACTTTATTTCTTATTTGCTGGCGCAGAGGTTTGTGGCGGATATGCCTCCGCCGGCGCTGGTGGATCGGCTGACTAAGGTTTATCTGGCGACCAATGGGGACATCAAAGAAATTCTGCGGGCGCTGGTCGCTTCGCCGGAATTCAACTCGCGGCAATATTTTCGGAACAAGGTGAAGACGCCGCTGGAGTTTGTCGCTTCGGCGTTTCGGAGTACGGGGACCGACCCGCAGAACCCGGGGGCGCTTGTGAATTCGGTGCGAGATATGGGGATGCCGCTGTATCGCGCGCTGCCGCCGACTGGGTACTACGTTACGGCGGACCAGTGGATGAATTCTGTGGCGCTGGTGGATCGGCTGAACTTTGCTTATGCGCTGGTGAATAACAAGCTTGGCAATCAGAAGTTCGATGCGCCGCGATTGCTGGCGATGGGGCTGCTTCTGCCCGGTTCGCCGGCGAAGCCGCGGGTGGCTGCGGTGTCGATGGACGCCTCTGCGGGGCCGGATGTGGTGCTGGGAGTGTTGGAGGCCACGATGATCGGCGGCACGGTTTCGCCGCAGACGAATGCGCTGATTCACAAACAGCTGGACGAGCAACCGGCGGCGGCGAATGTGAATGATCGACTGAATTTGTTGACGGCGCTGGTGATGGGGTCGCCGGAGTTTCAATTGCGGTAGCTTTCGCCAACATCATCCGGACACGAATG
>CAZZYB010000595.1:0-2095 GCA_964658125.1 uncultured Acetobacteraceae bacterium
GTCGCGATGTAAAGGCCCGGGCGGCGGTAAAGCAGGATCTTCTGCTCGAGCAGGCCGTCGCGCACCAGGCAGCTCAGGCGCTGATAAGCCCAACTTCGCCCCATATGAAAGCGGGCCATCACGTTTTCCGCGCTCGCGGCCCCGATCCGCCCCAGCCAGCGCACGATCTCTGCATCTCTCTCGGTTTGCATCGCGCCTCCTTCAGGCGATCGACATGAGTGCTTCCGAGTAGATGTCGTTCCCAGGCGGCTTTAGACCCCCTCCCAATGTGATCTAGCTCGAGCAGGCTCGAGCTAGGAACCGGCTAGCGCGGGGGTCGCGGGCCTGGATGGCCTTTAGGGAGCGCGCAAAGCGCGCCTGCTTCGAGTGGACGCTTGCTGGTGGCTCGCGCTTCACCGCCACCGGCGACGCTGCGCCACAGACAGCGGCGCGACCGACTGATGGTCAAAGCCGCATCGAAATCAGCATGAAAAGACCGTTGCTAACCCACACCGCGAATCCCAACAACGCGGTCATCAGCGACGGTGACATCGATCCGGTCGGAGCGTCGGTCGAGTGTGATCATGGCGTCCTTTCCATCAATGACGACCTCGCGAATAACAAGACCATGCTCTCCGGCACGCGCTCGCGCACTCTTCACAGAAAGACCTAGTAGACGCCGCGCATCGAATTGCTTGCGACAGCGTTCTGTGGACTTTGGAATCGTCTTTACATACGGCCGCTCACCCGGTCGTAGTCGCACTGCCAAGCAATCATAACCGACGTAAATTGGCCGAGGAATCTCTTCTGTGTGCACCGATCGGCCGCTGCCGCAACCTGCGCCACCCACCACCGAAGCGATGAGGCTAAGTGCTGCCATCCACGGCGCCGCACGCCCCGGCCGCGCTCGCGCCATCACTGGCTGGTACGCGTGGACTCTCACTACTAGCCGCGGATCAGTTCAACATGCAGCTGTCTTTCGGCTGTGGCCATGCCCTCATATAGCACTTCACAGCCCGCCCCATTGGTGAGAATGCCATACGCCGCGCCGTTCTTGTAGACGGGGCCGCCGCTCGCGCCTGGCGCGAGATCGTCTTTTCCTTCTTTCCCGATACATACGTTGAGTTCCTCAAGGTTTTCAACGTGTTTGCCGAATACACCCTGCTCTACGAACCCCTGCTCCATCCCGCACACTGCCTCTTGCTTGCCAGTTTCTGGTTCCGTACCCGCCGCGCACACCACAAAATGATGGACCGGTTTATTGTGCCCACCTTCAGACGTGTGTCCTTCGTTGTAATGAGTATGTTCGATCATGTAATGTTCATTTCGGACAAGCCCGAATTCTTCAAACGCACTATTGCCGTACGTAATGATTTCGGGGTGTAGCGCGGTCCAGAAATCGCCTTCCGGTGGTTCAGCGATTTCGATAATGCTCTCGTCGGAGTCTTCTTCCCCACCAACTCCTTCGCGCGTGCTCGAAAATACCGATGAGTGAGCTTTCCCAATGACGGCTAGCGGTTCGAATTTCTTCGCTGCACTTGCACCTTCGCTACTGTTAGCGATCTTACCGAACCATTGAGCCCCGATACCGTCGCCGCCGTCTCCTTTTGAAACGCAGTGACCGGCCGTCAGCAGGTAAGGCTTGTGGCCATATACGGCGCGCGTCAAAAACCCTGCAGTACATCCTCTATTTTCACTCCTGAGCCGGACCCCCCCGCGTAGGGGTCTTGGGCAGGACCCGTAACGACATGCCAAGCGCGGTAGTTCCGCTTTCGTATTTGGGGCAGTGACAATTTTTACGGGTACTTTGGCGCTACCTGCAGCGGCTTCTACTTCGCCTTTTTGGCTTGAAGTAAGCGAGTTACCCTCAACGATCTTGAGGCCGTTTGCTTCCGGTTCAACGCCTAGCCTGATCAGTCCTTCGGACTCGAGGGTCGTGAGCGTCGCCTGAAGACTTGTCTCTTCTGCTTCGAGCTCGGGAATAGAGTTTGCCTCTGGGACGATTTCAGCGTTATCTGCCAGGCCTAGATTGTCCAGGTCCTGCTCAGTTGTGCGTTCGTAGACTCCTTCAGCTTCGGCGAGTCCGATCTGCATCGCTTTTTTGCTGGGATCGAAC
>CAZZYB010000596.1:0-2086 GCA_964658125.1 uncultured Acetobacteraceae bacterium
CCTGACGGTTCTCTACCTCTTCCGTAGTCGACATCAACACCGCCAGCGTCATCGGCGGGAGATCAAGATGGTTGTCGCTAACGCTGGGTCCCTCTCGCGAGATAAGCGCCAGCTTCTCACCTTCCAGCAAGGCGAAGCTATAAGGCGCTTCGCCGAAATTAATCAAAACCCGCGCCTCGTCACGCGCCATCATCAGCGTCCGCTGTCCCTCATCCGCGGAAACCACCACGTGGTGCATGTCACCGTCGTTGAAGCACACCCGGCTACGACGAAGCCTGATCAGGGCCTTCACCCACGCGAGCATTTCCGCATGCTTGCCTTCGTTCTGCTCGTCCCAGTTCAACTTGGACATGTCGTACGTCTTCTGGTCTTCAGGGTTTGGCACGTCTCCGTCGAAGCCGAAAGCGGCAAACTCGCTCCTGCGCCCTTCGGCGACCAAGCGGCGCATCTCTTCATCCTCATGATCTGCGAAATAGAGAAAAGGTGTGGAGGTCGCCCATTCCTCGCCCATGAACAGCATCGGGATATAGGGAGCTGTCAACAAAAGGCCAATCGAAAGCTTGGCCGCGTCCAAACCCACAAGATGCTCGAGGCGTTCGCCCCAACCCCGATTGCCCACCTGGTCATGGTTCTGGTCGAAGTGGACAAAGTGATGGGCGGAAAGCCCATACGTAGGGCGGCCGTGCCGCCGCTTACGATACTGAGAGTACTGCCCGTCGTATACGTAAGCTTGCTTGAGTGCTTTCTGTAAGTCGCCGAGGGAGCCGAAATCGCTGTAATAACCGGTCTCGCCCTCCTTCGGGCTGTAGAGCACGGCGAAGAGTGCGTGATGGAAGTCGTCGCTCCATTGCGAATCCATCCCATATCCATTGGCCTCGCGCGAGCGTACGACCCGCGGATCGTTCAGGTCGCTTTCGGCAATAAGATGGAACTCTCTTCCTATGGTGGCACTCAACCGTTCTACCTCAACGGCGAGCTGCTCCATGAAGTGGACGGCGGAGAGGTCTAAAAAAGCGTGGACGGCATCGAACCGCAGGCCGTCGCAGTGGTAATCCCTTAGCCACATGAGTGCATTGTCCACTAAGAAGCGGCGAACCTCATCGCTGCCTTCCGCGTCGAGGTTGACTGCGTTTCCCCAAGGAGTCTTGCGGTCTGCATTGAGGTACGGGCCGAACTTGCCGGTGTAGTTGCCGACCGGTCCAAAATGGTTATAAACGACGTCAAGGATGACGCTGAGGCCTTTCGCGTGGCAAGCATCGACGAAGCGCTTGAAGCCGTCCGGTCCACCATAGGGCTCGTGAGCCGCGAACAGGGCAACGCTGTCATAACCCCAGCCTTGCCGACCAGCCCAGGCCGCTACCGGCATCACTTCAACGTGCGTCACTCCCAGATCAGCCAGGTATTCCAGATGTTGCAGGGCTCCGTCAAACGTGCCTTGCTTGCTGAAGGTACCAATGTGCAATTCGTAGATAACGGAGCCCATTTTCGGGGATCCTCGCCAAAGCTGATCGTGCCACGTAAATAGCGTGTGATCGTAGAGTTCAGAGGGTCCGTGCACGCCATCCGGCTGACGCAAGCCGCGCGGATCAGGATACGCCGTTGGGTCGTCATCCAACAGGAAAGCGTACCTGTCGCCGCAACCGGCTTCGGGCACCTCGAGAGTCCACCAGCCTCGTTTGTTGGGGGCATTCATGGCCAGCTTCTGCTCGCGCCACACGAGTGACATCTTCTGAGCTTGCGGCGCCCAAATTCCAAATTTATGCATTGCGAATCTCCTTACTCCTGGCCTCCAGACGCGTGACGCCTTGGAGGCGGTACCGACTGGGGATTCCTAGCCTACGACCCTGGCACGAATTTGATCTCTACGGTACTGCGAATTCCGGCCGTGGAATGCTGACGCCGCGGGCACGCCTTACATTGGAGCAACTGTCAGGTACTACGCGGCCCAGGCGGCGACATGGAAGAGATCATGGCGTGGGACCCATCTGCCGGGAAGAAAGTCTGGACCGTAGGGCAACTGATAGGCGAAACAAATTCACGGCCTGCCGTCTTGAAACCCCGAGGCTAATGGACAGATTATGTCGCA
>CAZZYB010000597.1:0-2053 GCA_964658125.1 uncultured Acetobacteraceae bacterium
CTACAGCCGCAAGCACCGCGACCTGCGCAAAGCTCTCCCCAAACTGCTCGAAGCCACGGAGCGCTGGTCCACCACCCTCCGAGCCCCCGTCGACGACCCGACCTACAACGTCGTGCGCAAGGTTGCCCTGGACGCCGTCCGCGACCTCCACGAAGCTGCCGCCACGATGCAAACCGACCAGATCGCCTACTTCAAGGCTCACCCCGAAGCCGTGAAAGCCGACCAGGACCGCACCCATCCCGAAGAGCAAAGACCGATTGACATCCCTCGTTAGGCGCCTCCTGGCTTTTCTTGGGCATCTCCAAAGGGGACCTGCGCCTGGCCCGCGCCGCCACATCCCCTCCCGCCTCGGCAGGCCTTCTCCACAGCCCCCGTGCTACGCTGCAAAAAGCGTGCCTGCAACCGCCTTACCCACCGTCTCGGCCTCCCTGATCTCCATCTTCGAAGTGGAGTACCGCAACCTCCGTCCGCGCGCCCCGATGCCGCCACTCGACATCCGCTTCCGGCGTTTCACCTCGCTGAATACGACCATCCGCCTCCGCGAAGGCAAGCTCCACGTGCGCCTCTCCGACCTGCTTGAGCACGCCCCCGAATCCGTCCACGAAGCCATCGCTCACATCCTGCTGGCGAAGCTCTACCGCAAGCCAATCGAGCGGCACCACAATGACCGCTACCGCCGCTACACGCAGTCCGAGGTTGTCTCAAAACAAGCCGAACGCATCCGCCAGACCCGCGGGCGTAAGCGCCTGACCTCACCGCAGGGCCACCAGTTCGACCTCGACGAAGTCTTCGAAACCCTCAACACGCGTTTTTTTCATGGCCTCCTGGGGCGGCCGACGCTGACCTGGTCCGCCCACGTCGCCAAGCGCATGCTCGGGCACTACGACGCCGCCCACAACACCATCGTGGTCAGCCGAGTCTTCGACCGGCCCGGCACGCCCCGCTACGCCATCGAGTACCTGCTGTATCACGAGATGCTGCACCTCAAGCACCCCGTCCGCGTCAAAGCCGGCCGCCGCTGCGTCCACTCGCGCGAGTTCCAGGCCGAAGAGCGCCTCTTCCCGGAACTCCCCCAGGCCCGCGAATACCTCAAGCGCCTTTAGCCAGGGAGGATGATGTGGTGTTCAAGGCCTGTTGGTGGGAATATCCGTTGTCTGGAGGCTCGGCACCGAAGCCCGGGTAATCCTGGAATTCACCACGCTCTCTTATCTGACCGGTAGATACGTACTTAGCATCGCCAGAACCAGGACGCAGGTGATGTAGGTCATCTGTCCATTGTGGCGAACGTGACTTGAGATACTGTTCTGCAGCCGCTGCTTGAACTGGGCAGCTACAGAACAGTTTCTGCATATCCTCATTTGTTGAGTTTGGAGATGATTTCGTCGGCCATGATTTTCTGAGCACGAAGACCATCGGGGCTTCCGAAATCATTTTCTAATTCGGTGACGATCTGATTCACTACTGTCACGGTTACATCCAACGCGCGTAGACGGTCGAAGGTGGTTTCGTCACCCAGCGTGGACATGGTCCCGCAGGCGTCCGCGACGACGTATACGGAGTAACCAAGCCGAACAGCATCGCGTGCAGCCCAGAAGAGACAGATATCCGTAGTAAGGCCGGCGAGAATCAGGTTTTTGCGGCCGGTCTTCTCGACAGCAGCCGCCAGCTCGGGTTGGTCAAAGCAGCTAAGAATACCTCCTCGCTTGAACCGGGCTTGGAATGCGTCTGCCGCTACTTCTTGAATCTCAGGTATGGTTGTGCCGACATACTCTTCCATGGTCGTCGTGAGAAAAAGCGGAATCGAGAACTCTGTTCCCATTCGTGCCAATACACGGCAGCTTGCAATCACGGTTTCCTTCGGAAGGCTTTTCACCCAGTCCAAAGTGGTTGTCTGATGATCGACAAGCAGGATGATGCTATCGGTGGGTTGAATACGCGGTAGGACGTTGATTGTTGCCATCGGAACTTCTCTCCTGCAAGCATCAGGAATGCCTGCTGTTAGTTGTTGCTGCCTGTTGTGGGTGGACCGGCAACTCGCGCGACCCGAAGAAAG
>CAZZYB010000598.1:0-2010 GCA_964658125.1 uncultured Acetobacteraceae bacterium
GGATCCTGCTACCAAAGTGGCAATGGCCTTTACCAACCTTGGCGACAAGACCCGTTCACTCGATATCATGCTTCGCTATGAAGTTCGTTTCGATCGCCTCTATGAGGTGGACCCCATCGTTTGGACAAAAAATCGACGGTCCTTAGATAGAGTGGCGGGCTAAGTCAGATGGCGGCGGTGAGGCCGCCATCCATTCCGGACTTGCATCGGTGCTCGGGTCGCGTCCCCGCGGAGCCCTGTCCCCCTAGCAAGCATTTTCGAGTGTACGGCAAGCGGCCCTGTGCCGTAAAGGAAAAGTATCCATTCTGGTAGCAACAGCGGTAAATCCCGGGAGCTTGAGGGCTGTGCCCTCATCAAGGAGACGACCTCTTCTTTTTGGATCGGTATGGGAAGAGGTCTGCCGGTGTCTGATAGCCGAGCGCCTGGTGCGGGCGCCGGAAGTTGTAAAAGTGAAAGTAGCTTTGCAATGCCGGGAAGAGGTCGACTCCGCTGGCGAAGTCGCCGGGATAAATCAGTTCGTACTTGAGAGAGCGCCACAGTCGCTCGATGAAAACGTTGTCGAGAGCTCGACCGCGACCATCCATGCTGATCGAGATGCCGCGTTGCTGAAGTGGAGCGAGGAACTCGGAAGAGGTGAACTGCGAGCCCTGATCGGAGTTCCAGATTTCTGGTTGGCCGAAGCGTAAGGCGGTGTCGAGCGCAGTCAGGCAAAAGCTGGTTTCCAAGGTGTTGGAGACTTCCCAACTGAGAACAAATCGGCTGAACCAATCCATGACCGCAACCAGGTAGAGAAAGCCGCCACGCACGGGAATGTAAGTAATATCGGTACTCCAAACATGGTTGGGCCGGAGAATTTCCACGCCGCGCAACAGATACGGATAGACCTGATGACCCGGTGCCGGACGGCTTAGATTCGGCTTTCGATAGTGGGCTTCGATACCCAGGATGCGCATCAGGCGTTGGATGCGCTTGCGATTCACCTTCAGTTCGACGGCCATCTTGCGGCTGCCAAAGAACGGGCATTTCAGATACAACTGATCGAGCCGGCGGAGCAGACGTAGATTTTGTGTGGTCTCCCGTCTTGGCTGATAGTAGTAACTCGAACGCGGCACTCCCAGTAAATCGCATTGCTGTTGAATGGTCAGGCTTGGATGAGACGGATCGATCCATGGGCGTTTGTCAATCGAGGAGGCCAGCTCTTTTTTTAAGAAAGTCCAGCTCCACTTTCAGTTGGCCAATCTGTTTATACAGCTCGTCCTTCACCGTGTCGGACTGCTGGCGGATCTGCTCCCGGCCATTGCCGAAAACATCGGGCAGACCAGCCAGCGCTTGTTTCTTCCAACTTCCCACTTGCGTTGGATGGACGCCGAACATCTGCGCGATCTGGGCCGCCGTCTTATGCGACTTGATTGCTTCCACCGCCACTTTCGCCTTCAGGCTAGGCGAGTGATTCTTTCTGGTTTGAGGCATTGACTCTCCTTATTGTTCAATGCCGCCCTCTATCTAAGAAACGCCCGTTTTCGTGTCCAGAGAATGGGGTCCACCACAGCCGGTCATGAAAACGCGCGCGCCATCTTTCCGCCTGTGCCAACGTATGTCGACGCAGCGACCGTCGTCGGCCGCGGTCCTCATTTCATTTTCGTGAATGCCGGCCGCACGGTCTTCTTCCGTGAAAATAAGGCTGATGTGCTGACCGATCCACTCCTGTTCGGTGTAGCCGAAAGTGTTCTCTACGCCCTGGTTCCAAGTCATGATACGCCCGGTTAGGTCAGCAAGGAAGAGAGCGTAGTCCTCCAATTCACGTACTTGCAGCCGATACAGGTTGGCTAAGTACTGATCATCGGGAAACGCTTGCAAAGAGAGTTCATTAGACATAAGGAATCAATCCGACGCGAATGCGGTATTCAGGCTGCTCGCTTCGAACGCAATATCGTTGAGCGGATTTCCATGGGTGCAACCACTTGCGCTGAACTACAACGTAATTGCTAGGTTGTACTTCCTAAGTCCCCA
>CAZZYB010000599.1:0-1994 GCA_964658125.1 uncultured Acetobacteraceae bacterium
AGAGCGAGGGGTAACGCGCGCTGTGGGTTTTGGACTTCGCCTGCCATTTGCGATACGTCTGACCAGCCGTCGTAGGCCCAGAGTGCGGCGGTCAGCGCGATCATGAAGCCTGCGAAGCCTCCGCGGGCTCCGGTAAAGCTGGTGGTGAAGTTGTGCCAGCTGCCGTGTTCAAAGTTTGAGAAGCAGAAGGCGGCGATGACGAGGATCATGAGGACTTTGAGCCAGGTGAGGACGGTTTGGACGTTGGCGGAGTCGCGGGTGCTGACAATGTTGAGGATGGTGATGATCCACGTTGCGGCGATGGCCGCGACCTGCGACCAGAGCAGCGGGCCGAACGCGGGTTGGGTGAGGAAGTGGAAGGTGTCGAACGTGCCGAGCACGCGCATGAGGCCGGCGGCGATGGTGGCGATGGAGGCGGGCTTGGCGATGGTGACCCAGGTCCAGGTGTAGAGGAAGGCGACGAGGTCTCCGTAGGCGTCGCGGAGGAAGGCGTACTCGCCACCGACGCGGGGCTTCATGGCGGCGACTTCGGCGTAGCTCATGGCGCCGAAAAGCGAGAGGAGGCCGCCGACGATCCAGACTGCGTAGACGGTGCGTGCGCTACCCACGGCGGCCATCATCTCGCGCGGGACGAGGAAGATGCCGGAGCCGATGATGATGCCGACTACGATGGCCGTGGCGTGCGTGGCGTTGAGGACGCGGGGGAGTTCGCCCGTTTCATTCGCGGAGTGCTTGTGCATGGCTGGCTGGAGAGTAGCATGCAGATTCTCGCGGCGATGAACTTTCGCTCGGACGGTGGTCTGCATCGTATAGTCGATCAGCAATTTAGAGGAGAGCACGAGATGGAATGGCAGCCCGGGAATATGAGTAGCGACATCGAAGACCGCAGGGATGACTCCGGCGGTGGAGGTGGTGGGTTTGGTTTCGGTGGCGGTGGCGGGATCGGGATCGTCGGCATACTAGTGCTGCTGGTGGTCAGTGCCATCACAGGGCATAACTTTCTTGGTGGCCTTTTTGGCGGAGGAGGTTCGCAGCCAGGGCAGCCCACGCAACAGATGAGCCAGACCGGGCCGCCGCGGGCGCATTCGGCGGATGAAGACCGCGATGCACATTTGATTTCGTATGTGCTCGACGATGTGCAACAGCAGTGGACGACGATTTTTCAGAAGGAAGGCAGGCAGTATCGCCATGCCAAGCTGGTCCTGTTCCGTGGAGCTACTTACTCCGGCTGCGGAACGGCACAGGCTTCAACAGGGCCGTTTTATTGTCCGCAGGATGAGAAGGTCTATATCGACCTGGATTTCTGGGATGAACTGAAGAAGTTTGGCGGAAGTACAGCCGACTTCGCGCAGGCCTACGTCATTGCCCACGAGCTTGGGCATCATGTGCAGAAGCTGATGGGTACTGAGGGCAAGGTGACGCGGCTCGAGCAGCAGGAGCCGGGGGAGCGCAACCATCTCTCAGTGGATCTGGAGCTGCAAGCGGACTGCTATGGAGGAGTGTGGGGGCACACGCAACAGGAGCGCGGGAAGCTGGATGCGGCGGACGTGAACAGTGCGTTGAGCGCGGCCTCGGCGGTGGGTGACGACCATCTGCAGAAGATGAGCGGCAGGGCTGTGAGTCCGGAGTCGTGGACGCACGGATCGGCGGCGCAGCGGACGGCGTGGTTCAAGCGTGGACTGTCAAGCGGCGACCCGGCGCAGTGCAATACGTTTGGTGGATCGGCGCAATAGCCCTATTTCGGGGCCGCGGTTGCGGGGTAGTCCTGTAAGAGGGCGTCCTCGCAACCAGCGGGGGCGTTGACCGGGTTGCAGCGGGCGACTTTGTTGCCGGGCAAGCCGACAGAGTAGCCGGTCCACGCCGAGGGATAGGCGGCCGGGTAGTCGGTGCTGATCATCTGCGCGCCGGTGGAGAGCGAGATGTCGCGGCGTGTGATGTCGTTGGTGCGGGCGGCTTCTGTGCCTTCGTCGGTGCGCGTGCGGATGAGGTAGCCT
>CAZZYB010000600.1:0-1992 GCA_964658125.1 uncultured Acetobacteraceae bacterium
ACCTCTCTGCGCACCGAGCGCAGTAGACAGTCACGCTCGCTTCGCTCCGCAGCCATAGTGTGCCGCAACCCTCACAAACCTTTAAACTAACGCTCAGATACGTCATCCTGCCTCCAGGGCAAATCAGTCTCTGCATAACCTTCTTCCGGTTGCAGGCGATTCCTTTTGGGGCGCTCTCGCGCAGCAATCGTCTCAGCCTTCTCTCATCCTTTAGGTCCCCTCAAGTCCGAACAATCGCCAGATCCTTACGTTTTCTCAGACAACTCTGCCTTCACGCCGGCGCATCGCGCGGCGCGTTCCAATGTGGGAAGCCACGCACATTCGCGGTGATTAATCCCGCATGCGCATGTGAGCTCCTGTTAGATCGAATGAAAGTAGTCCGAATGGGGGTGCGGACGAAAAGTTGGACGCTTTGGAGGTAGTCCATGTACTCGTACGAAGACCGGATCCGGGCGGTTCGTCTCTACATAAGCCTCGGCAAGCACGGCGCAGCTACCGTCCGTCAGCTGGGCTACCCGACAACGAAGGCGCTGACAAGATGGCATAGGCAATACGAACGAGGTCATGATTTGCCGGCGCGCTATGTGCGCTTGAGGCCGAAGTACTCGGCCGAACAGAAGCGAGAGGCCGTGGATCACTATCTGCATCATGGTCAGTGCCTGGCCTGGACCTCGAAGGCGCTCGGATATCCAGGGCGTGGGACGCTGGCAGCTTGGATCGATGAGCTGCGTCCCGAGACCAGAAAACGTATCGTCGGAAAAGTTGGCGGGCTCCCCCAGCCGCAAGAGGTCAGGCAGGCGGCAGTCATCGAATTGTGCATGCGACAGGAGAGTGCACGCGTGATTGCTCAAAGGGCAGGTGTCAGCAGGCCGACGTTGTACAAGTGGAAGAGTGACCTGCTCGGTTGTGAGGTTCCCGCCCCGATGAAATCCCACAAGGACTCGCCGCTTGCGCCTGAGCGGACAGAGCTGGAGAGGCAAGTCCAATCTCTTCAGCGCGACATTGAGCAATTGCAGCTGGAACACGACATCTTGAAGAAGGCCAATGAACTACTAAAAAAAGATTTGGGCATCGACCTGCATCTGCTGACCAACCGGGAAAAGACGTTGTTGGTTGATGCCCTGAGACAAACCTACCCGCTATCGCAACTCTTCGGCGCCTTGGGGCTTGCTCGCAGTTCCTACTTCTATCACCGGTCGAGGCTACAGGTGACTGACAAGTATGCTGGCTTGCGGGACGCCATCACGGAGATCTTCACGTGCAATCACTCGTGTTACGGCTACCGCCGGATACGAGCGGCATTAGGCAGGCGGAATCTCTCTTTCTCAGAGAAGGTCGTGCGGCGCTTGATGAAGCAGGAAGGCCTGGCAGTTTCCATTGCGAGGCGTCGTCGCTACGGCTCCTACCAGGGGGAAATAAGCCCTGCTCCAGAGAACCTCATCAACCGCGATTTCAGGGCCGCAGCCCCCAATGAGAAGTGGCTCACCGACATTACCGAGTTCCAGATCTCAGCCGGCAAGGTATATCTATCGCCGATCATCGACTGCTTTGATGGGTTGGTGATCAGCTGGTCCATCGGGATGCGGCCCGATGCCGAGTTCGTGAACACCATGCTGGATGCCGCCATCGAGACGGTGGCCGCTCGTAACAGCCGACCTGTGATCCACTCCGATCGCGGCGCTCATTATCGCTGGCCTGGGTGGCTCACGCGAATACGCGATTCCGGACTCGCCCGCTCGATGTCGCGCAAGGGCTGCTCCCCCGATAACGCAGCCTGCGAAGGCTTCTTCGGGCGACTGAAAACGGAGCTGTTCTACTCTCGGGACTGGCAGACTACCAGCGTGGAGCAGTTTATCAAGGAGCTTGACGCTTACATCCGCTGGTATAACGAAAAGCGGATCAAGATCTCGCTTGGCTCACTCAGCCCTCTCGAATACCGAGAGAGCCTCGGACTTGCGGCATAACCCAGTCCAACTTTTCGTCCGCACCCCC
>CAZZYB010000601.1:0-1943 GCA_964658125.1 uncultured Acetobacteraceae bacterium
GTAATCCCAAACCCACCTGCAGCGTTCTCCCCATTGATTACCAGCAGGTCGACCTCATGCGTTTCCACCAACTGCGGCAAATGCTCCCGCACAATATGCCGCCCCGCCGACCCAAACACATCCCCAACAAACAGAATATTCACCCCTCAAGTGTATCTGCGTAGACTTGGCAAATGGCAACGCCCATCAACCTGCAAAGTAACTACCCCGTCCTCGCCCAGCAGGACGCCGACTGGAACCGCCTCCTCCACACCGCGGTAGACCGCTTCGCCCCAGCCTCCCTCCGCCTCCCAGCCTTCGGCGGCAGCCTCGAAAACCGCGCCCTCGCCGCCGCCTGGCTCAACACCCCCGTAGCCCGAGTTCTCATCGCCGAGGCCGGCCACCACGGCCTCCTCGCCAGCCTCATGGCCGCCTCGCTCGTAGGCAAAACCGTAGCCGTAGAAGCCCTCACCTACCCCTGGTTCGTCCGCCAGGCCCAAATGCTCAACATGCGCGTAGTCCCCATAGCGCTCGACGTCGAATGCATGATCCCCGAAGCCCTCCGAGCCGCCTGCAACCGCGAAAAAATCGACGCCATCTACAGCATGCCCTCGCTCCACAACCCCACCGGCGCCGTAGCCTCTCTCGCCCGCCGCCAGGCCATCGTCTCCGTCGCCCGCGACCACAACCTGACGATCATCGAAGACGCCGCCTACGCCTTCCTCCTCCCCAACGAACCACCCCGCTACACCACCCTCGCCCCCGAGCGCGCCTTCTACATCGAAAGCCTCTCCAAACGCGCCGCCCCCGGCCTGCGCACCGCCTTCGTAGTCTCCCCCGAACACCTGGCCACCCAAACCGAACTAGCCCTCCGCCTCGTAGCCAGCGGAAGCTCCACCCTCCTGGCCAGCCTCGGCTGCGCGATGGCCGCCGACGGCTCACTAGCCGCCATCATCGGAGCCAAGCGCAAAGAAGGCGCCCTCCGCCAAGCCAAAGCCATAACCATCCTCAAGGGCCTCGAAATGATCACCACACCCAACAGCTGGCACCTCTGGATCACCCTCCCCGATGGCCTCGGCACCGACGAAGACATCGAACTCGAGTGCGAATCCCGCGGAGTCCTGATCACCGGCGCAAAATGGTTCACCGCCCCAGACACCAAAGTCCCCCGAGCCGTCCGCATAGGCCTAGGCGGCGAAACCGAGTGGCAGCGAGTAGAAGAAGGTTTGAAGGTGTTCACCGAAATCGCACGCGGCTGAAGTTCTCTTCGACCCCACCCCAAATGTGTCATCTCGACCGAAGTGGAGAGACCTGCTGCTTGCTCGCATCAGCACGAATCTGTCATCTCGACCGAAGTGGGGAGACCTGCTGCTTGCCCGAGTCAGCCACCAGGCTCAACAAACGGTTCAACCGGCTTTCCCCACTCCTCACTCAAATCCTCCCAAGTAGGATTGTCGCGCTCAATAAGAAATATCTTCTTAGCTCTCGACCACCTCTTCAACTGCTTCTCGCGAGCGATAGCCACCTCCGCCCACCGGTACCGTTCAAAATAAACAAGCCTGTGACACAAATAATCCTTCGAAAATCCTTCAAACGTTCCTTCGCGGTGCTGCATAAGACGAAGACCAAGCTTCGACGTGAAGCCAATGTAGATAGTTCGGCTCTTACTCGCCACAATGTAAACGTAGAAGTGGTACTCGCGCATTCGCACTCCGTCGGCTAATCATACGACCAGAAGAAGTTTCCCATCCCACCACAACTGTGTCATCTCGACCGCAGTGGAGAGACCTGCTGCTTGCCCGCATCACCCCAACTCTGTCATCTCGACCGCAGTGGAGAGACCTGCTGTTGGCCAGCCACAGATTTCAGGGCTGAAGGCCCCGCCAATAGCTTCCCGTCTACTCCGCCGACTCCCCAAACTCCTCCTCCACCACAACCCCCTTCACCGGCCGCATCAACGGAAA
>CAZZYB010000602.1:0-1907 GCA_964658125.1 uncultured Acetobacteraceae bacterium
GGTGAAAAGAAGAGCGCCTTGCCAACTTTGACGACCTGTTCCCAGTCAACGCCGGAAGCAGCGGTATGGCCGCGCATCAACTGGTTCGCAAACCCCACACCCAGAACCGAGCCGATCATCGTGTGCGAGCTGGATGCAGGCAGCCCATGCCACCACGTTCCAAGATTCCACACGATCGCCGCGACCAGAAGTGCGAACACCATCGAGAAGCCCGCCCCTTGCGAAACCTTGAGAATCAGCTCAACAGGCAGCAGCGCGACGATCGTGTACGCCACGGCCCCGGAGCTGACCAGCACGCCGATGAAGTTCCAGATCCCCGACCACACGACAGCCAGGTGCGGCTCCATGGAGTGCGTGTAGATGACGGTCGCGACGGCGTTCGCCGTATCGTGAAATCCATTGACGAACTCGAAGCCCAGCGCAATCAGCAACGCGAGGCCCAGTAGAACGTAGGGGAACGAGGTAGCCTGGTGAACCTGCGCGAGATCGGCGGTGAGCTTGAACGCAATATAGGCGATGCCCACCACGACCAACACGCCGAACGCAAAGACGCCCCAGCGGCCAATACGGGAGTTCTTCAGCTTTCTTTCCAGAAATGCGGAGCGGCTACGTTTCTGTTCGAGAGGTAGAGTTGCCGTACTTGCCATTTAGATAATCACCTGGAACGTCTCCCGGGGAACCTCAGTCAGCCTATTGGATTGGCGCCGGATTGGGAAGCCATTCCACGTTTAAGTTGGCTCGAGAAGCATGTTGATATGTGGATAACGTTTCGCACAGACACCAATTGGATGCTCGCCGCATCGTAAGAAGCTGGTTTTTGCGCAAATAAAAGCGAGGTGAATGTGACGAGATTTGAGGTTGTGCGCGGCGACATTACGAAGCGGCATGTCGATGCTATCGTCAACGCTGCCAACACTTCGCTTCTTGGCGGAGGGGGCGTCGACGGCGCAATTCATCGCGCCGCAGGCCCCGAGCTACTGGCCGCCTGCGAGAAGCTCGGCGGCTGCGTAACCGGTGACGCCAAGGCCACGCCGGGATTCGGGCTTCCCGCAAAATGGGTTTTTCACGCTGTCGGTCCAGTATGGAACGGAGGGGATCGAGGCGAGCCGGAAAAACTCGCAGGCTGCTATCGCCGCTGCTTCGAGTTGGCGCGCGAGCACAATGTGAAGAGTATGGCGTTCCCGGCCATTTCAACAGGCATCTATCACTTTCCCAAGGGGCCGGCGGCGCAGATTGCTTTGCGGGAGTCGCGCGAACATGCCGACGCGGCAGGCGTGGAGCTCGTGGAGTTTGTCTGCTTCGACGAACCGACCGCAGTGGTGTACGAACGGCTGCTCGGCGAAGCGTAGTCAGTCGCCGGGAACGTGGGTAGCGACCGTATCCCAGTGGCCCAAAATGTAATGCAGCACGGTGCTGCCGACGAGCCACTCCGACTCCAGCGAAATCCTCATGCCAATGTACGGCGCGGTCACGGATTCGACCGCCGTATGCCCGGGCCGCGGTGTGCAGTAATTGCTGCCGGTCCGTAGCACCATCGCGCGGCGCTGGTCGACGCGGTGCATGCGGTCGAGGCGCTCGAGCGCATTCATGAAACCGGAGTCTTCCATCTCCGTCATGACGAAGTTGCCCTTACCGCCGGTGAAGAGTTTTACCCAGTCGTTCGCATACTGGGTCATCACCTTGCCATGCCAGTAGTAGTCGGAGGCGAAGGTGTCGCCTTTCAGGACGAACGGAGGCTTCTGCGCGTTGGGGTAGTCGACGTACTCGAGGCGATACTTTGCGACAACGGCATCGTCCATCAGCTTGAGGTTTCGCGTCTGCTCAAAGGCCCAGTCGGCGAGCTTCGGGTTCATCTCGTACAGGTTCGATCGCGTCCACGGAGCAGCCGGAGGCGCCGGGGGATTGGG
>CAZZYB010000603.1:0-1890 GCA_964658125.1 uncultured Acetobacteraceae bacterium
CCAAGTAGTGGTGATCGACGTTCGTCAGCAGCGGCAACACATCCTCTCCATGATCTCCCCACGCTCCCGCCGGGAGATGCCGCTGCGCCGACGCCAGAACCGGCGCGCCGCTCGCAAACGGCTTCTCGCTCAGAAATCGTTCATCCGGATAGACCTCTGTTCCTTCCGCGTGATCGACCGCGATCAGCCTGAGTTGGTCGATGTAGTTGACCTCCTCCATCGGTTCGCCGAAGCGGAGGCTGAGTCGGCCATCGTGCGAGCGGAGCTTCGATCCGTCGACCTTGACCCACTCATCGGAGTCGGCGTCATTGTGAGCGGTTGGCGACACCCAGTGACCTACGACCGCCGCGCCGATTACATCCGACACGAATTGGAACTTCTTCCCGTCCCATGCAAAAAGCGTCGGGCAGGAGCTTCCGCGGCGGTCGATTTCGCTTATCGCAAACGGCTTCGCGGCGGAGACATCGATCTCATCCTGCGGCACACCGGTCGGCCATGTCATGCGCACCACGTCCGCGTGGTCCTGCTCGCCGAGGCCAGCGAGAATTTCGGTTGAGCCTTGTCCTAGGTAGCCCGACGCCCCTGCCACCTCAAACTTCTGAAACGCTCCGTTGACGAGTACTTCTACCTTTGTGCCAAGCGCCATCTTATTGTCCGCCAGACCCGTTAGCGTGATGCGCAACGAGTGATGATGGCTGCCGCCCACGTTGCGCAGGACCATGGGCGCAGCATTGCCGCGAGCTACGACGAGGTCGGCCGCGCCGTCGCCATCGACGTCCGTTGCCAGCAGGCAGCGTGCGCCGGAGAAGTCCAACCGCGAGACGCCGACCGCTTCGCTTACATCTTCAAAACCCGGCGGGCCAAGGTTGCGCCAAACCTTTAGGCGGGTGCCGTGTGCGTCTTCGATCAGTGCCGCGAGATCTGTCCATCCATCGTTGTCGAGGTCGAGCACGGCGACGCCCCATGCGCTCTCGATGCCGCTCGTGGGCAGGGGCATCCGCTCAAAACGCTTGCCCTCGACGTTTTTCCAAAGTGTCACACCCGGCGCGCCGGCATGAGTCACAGCCACATCCATCCAGCCGTCCTTGTTGAAATCGAACACGACCGCGGCACGGGTCGCCGGCAGAGAATTTTCGTACAGCGCGTTGTGACGGAACGCCCCTTCGCGCTGGTTTTCATAGACCAGCGGAGAGCGACCGGCTCCTGTCACCAACAGGTCTACGGCGCGGTCGTTGTTCACATCGGATAACGTGACATCCATCGCTTCCGCCGCCAGTCCCGTCGGCCCCGTCCACTCTGTAAACGTCGAGTTGCCGTTATTGCGCCATAGCACGCTCGCAGTACCGCCCGCATTCGCCGCTCCGGTCACGTAGAGGTCGACATCGCCATCGTGATCGAAGTCCACAAAGGTGAGGCCCGCAGGATGGTTGAGCGGTTGAATTCCGAGGGACTTCGTTACGTTCGCGAACTTGCCATGACCAAGGTTGTGAAACACCTCGACACGATCGCTCATTGCCACTGCGAGGTCTGGCAGGCCATCATTGTCGTAGTCCCCGACCGCGCAGGCGACGGCCCGCCCAGAGGCCGTCAAGCCGCTCACCTTTTCGTCGATCCCCTCGGGGACACCGGCTGCCGTTACACGATACGCGTGGATGGCATTGTCACCGTCGCCCAGCGAGACGATGCCTTTACGGCCATCACCCTCGATGTCGAAGATGCAGGCTCCGGCGCCTTCCGCCTTCTTGGTTTCAATAGCTGCCGTTGGCACAAACTTTACGGCGATCATTGGCCCGGCCGATGCCGGCGGAGCCAACATATCCTGCGCCAGGGCGAGACTGCCCTGCTCTCCGTAGGTCGGGCTGAACAGAATGCCAACTTTATTCTGAGTGA
>CAZZYB010000604.1:0-1872 GCA_964658125.1 uncultured Acetobacteraceae bacterium
GCCGGGATAGGCCCTCATCCGTTCATCGATTACTTCCGTCCGATCCCCGTGCACGATCCGCTCTCCACGACCGTCTGGGGAACCGCCACCGTAGGCCCGCGGGACCCCGCGAACGGTCTCGAAGACCCGGGGATGAAGGAGTGGAACTACTGGGACGGCAAAATCCTCCGGGGCCCGAACGGCAAGTACTACCTATTCGGCAGCCGCTGGGACCAGGCCACCGGGCACCGCGGTTGGAGCAACTCCAAGGCCATTGAGGCCGTTAGCGATACCCTGCTCGGCCCCTACCACGACACCGGCCTCGTGTGGCCCGACAACCAGGGCGGCAAAGGGCACAATGTCACGGCGCTCGAACTCGCCGATCACTCCTATGCCGTCGTCGTCTCCGAGACCCGCAACGGCGACATCTTCAAGGCAAAGTCCATTACCGGCCCGTTCACCTATCTTGGCCCCATCACCGTCAATCAGGAAGCCTTCAACTCGCTGCGCACGGCCGCGGACGCCAAATCCCTGCACATCCCCAACCCGAAGCCGTGGCATGGCTCCAACGTCAGCCTGATCCTTCGCCCCGACGGCCAGTACGAGATTGTCCAGCGCTCCGGCCAGGTGCTACTCAGCAAGAACCTGCTCGGCCCCTATGAAATCCAGGGCGACAGCATCTACCGCAACCTCGCCGGCCTTTCACAGGAGCACCTGGGACAGCTCGAAGATCCCGTCGTCTGGTTCAGCGGAGGTTGGTACCACATCCTCGTCAATGCCTGGGGGGACCGCCGGGCGTCCCACCTCATCTCCCGCGATGGCATCAGCCACTGGATGTATCAGGGCGTCGCCTACTACCCGGAGGCAGACTTCATCCGCTATACCAACGGCCAGGTCAACCACTGGAACAAGCTCGAGCGGCCCGGCGTCTACCTTGAACACGGCCACGTCACCGCCATCACCCTGGCGGTCATCGACATTCCCAAGGAACAGGAAAACGGCAACGACAACCACGGTAGCAAGATCATCGTCATTCCCTTCGACGGCGCCGCCCTCGACCGCGACCTCGCTTCCGCAGACCAGCCCCGCTAACCAGGCCTTGTCGCAGGAACACCCACTCGACATAAGAGTGGGTACACCTTTCCAGACCTGAACTTATCAACTGCTGAAAATCGCCGATGCACGTTTCGCGAGCAAATAAATCTGGAAAGATGACTCGGCCTGTCCGCACCATTTGAGTGAAGCTCGAGCGCGGTACTCCCAACAAGGCGGCGGCGAGTGAGGAACTAAAACTCAGCCGCCGTAAGACTGAGCTATCCCAAGGAATTCGCTCCGTAACGCAAACCGTCAATCAGGACATCCACCATCTTGCCCGCATAAGCAGGCTTTTCTCCATAGGGTCCGCGGCACATCGTAGCCACCGTCCATAAGAGTTCCTCTGCGTCAATATCGCTGCGGACAGCCTTAGCGGCGATGGCGCTGTCCAGCAGCGCACGAAGCGCACCGCCGAGACGTTCCATCACGTATCCGGGTAACGCAGCGTAGGCGGGGTCGCCCGAGTGCAGCGCAGTTGCCAGGCCGCGCTTCGCCCCAACGAAATCCATCAAGCGATGTAACCAGCGGGCCAGCGCTTCCTCCGCCTCATATTCGCTTGCCAACACAGCGGCGGCCGCCGCGCAGGCTTCCACATGCGAGTGCATGACCGCCACGATCAGGTCGGAGCGCTGCGGAAAATGGCGATACACCGTTCCCAAGCCAACTCCCGCGCGTTCCGCGATCTCGCGCACAGGAGCATCCACGCCGGAGGTCGCGAACACCTCGGCCGCAGCCCTCAGAAGAGCTGTCAGGTTCTGCTTTGCATGCGTACGCAGCGGCGGAAGCTTCGTTGCTTTG
>CAZZYB010000605.1:0-1870 GCA_964658125.1 uncultured Acetobacteraceae bacterium
CTTCGGCGACGGCGAGGCCGAGGATGGCGTCGCCGAGGAACTCTAGCTGCTCGTTGTCGGTTCCGGGGACGGCGGTTGCGGTCCTTTCGTCTACGCCGCGCGACTCGTAGGCGAAGGAGCGGTGGGTCAGGGCGAGGTTGAGGAGTTCGGGACGGGCGAAGCGGTGGCCGAGGCGGGACTCTAGTTCGGCTTGTTTGGATTTGTCTGCTGCCCGCGTTGCCATGCTTCTACTTTATGGCTTTGGGATAAGGCGTGCATCCGGGTGCGGGGTTGGCAACTGGGTTCCGCCCTGCGCCCGGGAGGCTAACGCCGGGCTACGATCCACGCAAGGTCCGCGACTAAGAAGAAGGCCACCACGCTGACGATGATTGCGGCCCTTCTGGCGGCGGCAAAGTCGGGGTCGGATGTCTTGATGTCGCGGAATTTGATCCACCAGCGGATGACCATCACCGGAATCGCAAAACGCAGAAACCAGATGGCCAGGGCGCTCGCCATGCTGAGGAACGGAACGAAGAGCACGAGGACGCCCGGAATCAGCGCCCACGCCATGATCTTGAGATAGCCGGCGTCGCTGCAGGCCTGGCTGATGCGGCTGGTCTCGGCGGCGGAAAGCTCGGCGGAGGCGTGGTCGATGGCCGCGCCGCAAAATTGGCACTGCGGCATGGAGGTGTTGATGGTCTCGCGGCAGTTGGGACACGGAAAAACGCTGACTGTGGAAGAAAGGCTCAGGCTGCCCATTGTCACCTCGAGGATTGAGAGCAGGCTAGCATGAGTTTGCGTCAATGTGCGACAGCAGAAGATGCGGTGAGGATTTTTCAATGGCCCGTCGGTAATCTGGTCGAGATGACCCGGGTTACCAAAGATTTGTGGATACAACCTTGGTTGTATAGGTCATCCGTGCCAGACTTGTTGGTATGCGCTATCTCTTGAAAACACTCTCTTTATCCCTTGCAGTACTTGCGGGCTCCGCGGCCCATGCAGCGACGATTTATAACGCGCTGACAGATTTTTCAACCAGCCAGAACCCGAATACACCGTGGTCTTATGCTTCGGGTACACCTGGGTCTGCGACTGTATTTGGATATAACGGCACGAATTTTGGGCCGGGTTATGGCTTCAGCTACTGGGCGGCGTCGCAGAACAGCCTGCCCGCTGTCGGAATCAATGGAACGCCGTTTGGCACGGTTAATGTGCCTACCAGCGAAGTGTTCCTGCACCCCGGACCGGGTACGGGTCAGGATGCATTGATTCTGTTTACAGTTCCTACGACAGGAACGTATCGTCTCTCGGACTTCTTCACGCACCGCGACGTTGCGAATGCTGGTGATGGCCAGTTTGTTGGGACGTACCTGAATGGCGTGGCGCTGGATACGTCGCTGCTGACCACGGCGTATGGCTCGACGCACTCCTACAACGGCACGCTGGCGCTGACTGCGGGCGATGTGCTGACGTTCGACGTCAACAAGAACGGCGCCTACGAGTACGATTCGACCGGCTTCAATGCGACCATTACCGCTACTCCGGAACCGTCTTCGCTGATGCTGTTCGGGACGGGTATTCTCGGCGCTGCGGGCATGATTCGCCGTCGTTTCAAAGCGTAAAGCACTGATTTACTGATCCACTGGAAGCCACCCCTTCAAACGGGTGGCTTTTACTTTGGCGTGAGGGGATGTGTCTGGGAAGAGCCGTTTTGCAGTGTAGAGCGCTCAATCAGCGGGGGTGACGCTGGTGGGGCGCGAGGGTGTAGGTGAGGCCGAGGGTGAGTGGCTTGGAGAAGAGGTGGCCGGAGAGCGAGGCCACTGTGTTCCAGCGCTGGAACTGGCCGTCGGCGATGAGGGAGAAGCGGGGTGTGAGGTCGTAGCGGAGACCG
>CAZZYB010000606.1:0-1866 GCA_964658125.1 uncultured Acetobacteraceae bacterium
GCGGTTTGACGCTGGGTTTACGCGACGAGTTTTCGAGTTATGAGTTTCGAGTTTTTGCGTCAGCGGGTTGGGGTGGGTTGGGTGTGGAGTTTGGGGTGCCAGGTGAACTGGGCGGCGATTACGCTGTCTGATTGCTGGCCGGTTTTGTAGATGGGGGCCTTCCAGCGTTCGTACTGGTACCAGGCGTCCATGCTGATGTTGTGGCCGAGGTTCTTGACGACGTCGATCTTGAACTGGTTCTGGGTGGTGCCCAGCGAGACGAAGTCTTTGGGCGTCTTCTTGTTGAGGTATTCAAGCTGGACCCACTCGTCGGCGGAGAGGTGGTAGGTGAGCCAGGCTTGTCCACCTTTGGCTTCGCGGCCGATCCAGTCGCCCATGATGAAGCCCTTGTTGGTGTAGCCCTGTAGCTGAACGGTTTCGTAGTAGTTGAACTGGCCATTCATGCTGCGGAGGGTGGAGATGTCGGTGCTGGCGGCTTCTGCACGGAAGTCGAGTTTGGGAAGGCCGGGGAACTGGGAGAGGAAGATGCCGGGGCGGTAGGCGGCGCGGCGCGGGGAGCTGGGGGGCGTGACGTCGTCGTGGGCGATGGAATCGGTATAGAGAGTGACGTACTTGCGAAGGAAGGGGAGGCGGTAGGAGAAGTGGAACGTCGTGAAACGGGCGCCCGGATCCTTGGCTGAGAATTTTTCTGCGGGAGTGGTGTCGTTGATATCGAAGAAGCTCTTGAGGAAGGTGTGGAGGGTGATGGGTTCGTGGCCTTTGCCGCCCCAGATGACGGTGCGCTGGAAGCCGAACTGGAAGTTCGAGGTGGGGGCGAAGGCGAACATTTCGGAGTGGACCCAAGGGTCGTTGGGGTCGGTGTGGCCTTTGAGTGAGCCGACAAAGAAGTCGTAGCGGATGGGGCCCAGGATGCGGGAGAGGTAGGGGATGTGGCCGGGTTCGACGCGGTTGATGCGGAAGGAGTAGATGTCCTCGGCGTTGTTGCTAAAGGCCATGGCGCCGCCCTGGCCGGGGCCGATCCAGGCGTCGGATTTGCCGAAGGAGATTTCGTGGCCGAGAAGGTGGTAGGAGAGGTTGGCTTCCTGGAGGCGGAAGGTGTCGCGGCCGCGGACGGTGGCGCCGTAGGGCACGGTGTCCTGCGGGTAGTTGGGCGGGGCGATGGGGCAGACTGAGTCGAGGTTGCAGGAGACGTAGGTGGCCAATGGAAGGGAGTAGCCCTCGCCGGCGGCGGAGTGCTGGAACTCGCCACGTACGTAGAGGGAGAAGCGGCCCATTTCGTTGACGGAGGTGAAGCCCGTGACGTTGTTGAAGCCCTTGTCGTTGGGGCGGCCGTAGTCGTTAACGATGGTCTGGCCGAGGTGGTAGCTGTCGCGCAGAGGCGTGTCGGTGATTCCGAGGAAGCGGGTGTAGACGCTCTCGACGCCGTAGACTCTGCCACGGGCGAGACCCTTGCCGGGGGTTTCGGCGGCCAGCTCGTGCATGAGTTTGGCGACGATTTCGGCGGCCTGGTCGTCGTTGATGTAGGATCCGTCGGCGATCGTTTCGTTGAGGGCGTGGAGCAGGCTGCGGCGGGTCCAGGGGCGGACGCCGATGAAGGCCGTGTCGAGATAGCCGAGCGAGTAGAGGCGGAGGGCAAGGGGGTAGAGGATGCTGTCGACGGGGATGTAGGTGCTGCCGAGGGTGTCGGGGCGGTTGGCGGCGGGGACGAGGGAGTTGAGGTCGTACGCGGGCAGCGACGGGAGCGAGGCTACGGTCTGCTGGGGTGGCATGTTCACGCCCGTCGCCTGCGGCACGGAGATGGGTTGCGAGATGTCGGGCGGCGGGGGCGCTGGCTGGGAGGTTGTCGGTGGGACGACGATCGGGGTT
>CAZZYB010000607.1:0-1858 GCA_964658125.1 uncultured Acetobacteraceae bacterium
GCTGGGCGCGACCGTAACCGAGTTGGACCTCGGCGCCCATGGAGACGAGGAGCTTGCGCTCGGTTTCGATGTCTTGTACCTGGGGGATGTTTTCGAGGATGACCTCGTCTTCGGTGAGGATGGCGGCGGCCATGCAGGGGAGCGCGGAGTTCTTGGCTCCGGAAACTTTGATCGTGCCGAGCAGCGGGTTGCCGCCGCGAATTACAAACTTGTCCATGTGACTAGTTTAGATGCGCGGGGGTGGAGGAAATTTGTGGAGTATTCGGGGAGGCAATGGCTTCGTCTGGGTGCAAAACCCAACGACGAGATGCTGAGCGTGGGGCGCGTGCAAAGCCCTCGCCTGTGGGCGAGGGCCTGTTTGGGTTAGGGGTTAGGCTGCTGGGGGCGGCTGGTTCTGGCCGTGGCGGCCATGGCCATGGTGCATGGACTTCAATTGCTGGAGCTGGTCGGGGGTGAGGATGCTGGCAAGCTGGCGTTCGGAGTCCTGGTGGATGGCGCGGAACTGCTGTTTGCGGGCATCAGGAGTAAGTGACGTGTCGGCCATAAGAGCCGACATTTTCTGCTGTCGTGCCGCGATCACCGGCTCGAGGCGGGCAGTCTGGTCGGGCGTCAGGTTCAGTTTTTGAGACTTCTTGACGGCGACCTTGTGCGGGTCGTGTTGTTTATGCCTGGCTTCGGCTTGCTGCGCTACGGCCAGGCCGCCGCACAGGGCTATAGCGAGAGCTGCGGGAAGAAGAATGCGCTTCATATTGGGTACTCCTTGCGGCAGCGTGGGGAGGAACTCGCTGCTTGCTGTTGGAGTGAACACAGTTGGCGTGGGGAATGTTGCGGAGGTGTATCGTTGGGGTTATGACGGTGACGGTGGAGATTCCGGATTCGGTGGCGGCGAGCATTTGGCCTCAAGGCACGGATGCTGCGCGCAGGATTCTTGAGGATGCGGTGGCGCAGGCGTATCGAGAAGGAAAGCTGACGACGTATCAGGTTCAAACGGCTCTTGGATTACCGACTCGTATGCACGTTGACCCGTTTCTCTTGAAGTATGAGATATACGATTACACCGTCGAAATGCTGGAAAGGGACTTGAAGACGCTCGAAAGCCTGGAGCTTCAGGCGCGGTGATTGTCGTCGCCGATACCAGTCCCATCAACTATCTTGTTCGTCTGAAGCGGATCGAAGTTCTGCTCGCGCTTTACGGACAGGTTGTCATACCTCATGGTGTGCTGGAAGAGCTGCGAGATGAGCGAGCGCCGTCGATTGTGCGCTTGTGGTCTGCGCAATTGCCGCAATGGATCAATGTAGTAAGCGCGAGGCGCATTGATGCCACACTTTCCGAATATCTAGGAGCAGGAGAGCGAGAGGCGATCAGCCTTGCGGTTGAGCTTGCCGCAAATGCAGTTTTGATGGATGACCGGCCTGGAAGGCTGGCGGCAGAAGCTCGCGGTCTTGCGGTGTCAGGGACGCTATCGGTGTTGATGCGCGCATCTCAGCGTGGTCTGCTTGATTTCGAAGTAACGCTGCTGGAACTGAAGTCTCTTGGGTTCAGAGTTTCGGGTGTTGTCGAAAATAGGGTGAGACGGCGATCTGACGACTCGGACTTCCCGAGGTAGCTAAAGCTCGAGGCGGGAGTCATCGATCGCCAGACGGACATTTCCGTCGGACTTCTGCAGACGCCGGACGGCTTCCATTTTGTCTACGTTGGCTTTGAGCATGACGACGGCGATGGGAATGGATTTGCCTGCGGACTTGATGGTGCGGATGGCGGTGTCGCGGTCGATGTCGCAGACCTGCATGAGGACACGGATGCCGCGCTCGACGAGCTTGGCGTTCTTCATGTGGACGTTGACCATCAGGTTTTCGT
>CAZZYB010000608.1:0-1817 GCA_964658125.1 uncultured Acetobacteraceae bacterium
TGCCTGCAATGATCCCGATGAAGGGCCCCGCAGACTCATCCGGAGGGAGCAAATTGATGGCTCCGGCTCCGCCGCCTGAATTTGCGTAGAAGAGATTTTGCAGGATAAAGACCGTGTTGGTGTTAGCTGAAGCAATGGCTCCCGCACTAGTGCCGATGTTGTGACGGAAAATGTTGCCCTGGATGACGGTGTGGTCACCGCTCCATAAATAGATCCCCCCAGTCGATCCGTAGATCCCCTCCACGTTGTTTTCGATGATGTTTCCGAGAATAGTTGGAACGATACCGCCGCCAAAGCTTAGGGTATAGCCGAACTCCAGGATGGCATTCCCTTTATCCAGGAGGCAAGAGCCAGTGGTGTTTCCCCTGGTAGCGGAAATTGTATTGCCCTGGATGAGCGTAGCGGACGTGTTGTTTACCACGCCGTTGCATGTGTTTGCGGTGATGATGTTATTCAGGATCGTTGGTGCAGCTTTGTAGGTATAAACTCCGCCCGAGACTTCGCCGATAGGGTAGGTTACTTGTCCGCTCCCCCCGTTTCGAATGGTCATGTTTGAGATGACACTGGCGCGAGTCTCACCGGTAAGGAAGACGACAGTTGCGGTCTTGCCTTGGCCATCGATGATGGTTTGCGCGGCACCTGCCGAGCTGGTGACTGTAATGGCCTTGCCCTTGAAGTCAATGTTTTCGAAGTAAGTGCCGGGGGCGACAAGGACCGTGTCGCCGGCTGACGCGGCGTTGATGCCGGCCTGGATGGTGGGGTAGTCCGCGGGAATGTTGATGGTCTTCTGCGCGACCGCGGCTGTGAAGGTGATGGCGAGGAGGACGGCGGCGCGGGCGAGGGTGCGGAAGGTGCTCGAAAGCATGAGGGCCTGTGGTGCGGAAGATGAAGTGTGCTGCCATGGTAGCGGATTTCCATGCTGATTCGACATGGCGCGTTGGGGTAACGCGTGGTTGCAGGATCTGGTTCGCGCTGGGAATTGAAGGGGCGTTAGCGGGGTTGTTACAGGGTGTTTGTCTGGGTCGCTTCTGATTGAAGCAGGAAGTGTACGGAGGTGAGGCCATGCAGCCCAGGTCGAAGATTTCGAGTGTGTGGAATGAGCCGGCGGCGACGGATGGATATCGGACCGGCGTGTCGTTGCATAGTCATACGAGCGCGTCGGAAGAGAGCCTGATGTTCATTCACAAGATGTTTGTGTTTCTGCCGGGGCTGCGGCAGGTGTTTGAACACTATGAGCGGCAGAGTGTGCGGGAAGATTTCAAGCTGGATTTTGTGAAGGCGCACTGGCGGCCTCCGCTGCTGCCGAAGATGGCGTACGACGTTGAGAGTGGGCAGATTGAGGCGTTAGGGCTGGAGGCGCTGGTATCGATTACGGACCATGACACGATCGAGGCTCCGATGCTGTTGAGGACGGTGAATAGCTCGCGGCATATTCCGGTGTCGGTGGAATGGACGGTGCCGTTTGGAGTGACGGAGTTTCACCTGGGGGTTCACAATCTGCCGAGCGCGGATGGCGCGGCTTGGATGCGACGGTTCGTAGAATATACGGCTACGCCGAATGAGCGGAAGCTGTTTGCGATGCTGCGCGAACTGGATGCGATGCCGGGAGTGCTGGTCGTGTTCAACCATCCGGTGTGGGACCTGCATAAGGTGGGCGACGCGATCCATATGCGCGAGGTGTTGCGGTTTGTCGATGCGGTTGGAAGCTGTATTCATGCAATGGAGTTGAATGGGCTGAGGTCGGCTCGGGAGAATCGCGTGGTGGTGCAGTTGGCGAGGGAGACGGGGTATCTGCTGATCTCGGGTGGGGACCGGCA
>CAZZYB010000609.1:0-1806 GCA_964658125.1 uncultured Acetobacteraceae bacterium
CCTGCTAAACCGCGCGCCCCGGCAAACCCGCATGCAGCTTTCTGCCTCCGATCTGCCGTTGCAGTTGCCGTTGCTCTTTCCAGACCAACCCTGCCCCCCCGACTTTCCACCCCACGCCTTCCGGCATCGCTGTAAACTTGCACCACACCGATCCAGAAAGGCGCCCGATGACCCTGCGCTACGCCGCTGCCACCCTCCTCCTAGCCACCGCCGCCCAAGCCCAGCAGCCCGCCCCCAAAATCTTCGGCTACACCGACTTCACCCAGCAAGCCAAATGGGACGCCGCCTTCATGGCGATCCCCGACGCCAAACTCGCCGGCGAGCACCTCCGCATCCTCACCGCCGAGCCCCACTGGGCCAGCTCCCCCGAGGACTACAAAACCGCCCTCTACGTCGCGGACAAATTCAAAGCCGCCGGCCTCCAGACCACCATCGTTCCCTATAGCGTCCTGCTCAACAAGCCCATCAAGATCCTCATCGAGGCCTTCGACGAGCACGGCAAAAAGCTCATGTCCGGCCCCACCCCCGAGCACATCGACCCCAAACTCTACGGCGGTGACCCCTTCCAGGACGACCCCCGAGTCCTACCCGCCTTCAACGGCTCCTCCCCCTCCGGAGACGTCACCGCCGAAGTCGTCTACGCCAACTTCGGCACGCTAGCAGACTTCAAAAAACTCGCCGAGCTCGGCGTCAGCGTAAAAGACAAGATCGTCATCGTCCGATACGGTGGTAATTTCCGTGGCGTAAAGGCCTACATAGCGCAACAAAACGGCGCAAAAGGCGTCCTGATTTACTCCGATCCAGCCGACGACGGCTACGCAAAAGGCGACATGTACCCCCGCGGACCCATGCGCCCACCCTCAGCCGTCCAGCGCGGCTCCGTCCAATTCCTCCCTTTATACACCGGAGACTCTGAAACCCCCGGTATAGCTTCTACACCCGATCTGCCTGAATCAAAACGCATTACAGATCCAACCAAACTCAACCAACCCAGCATCCCCACCAACCCTCTCTCCTACCAGGACGCCGCCCCCATCCTCGAAGCCCTCGGCGGAGCACCCACCCCCCGCGAATGGCAAGGCGCCCTCCCGTTCACCTACCATCTCGGCCCAGGTAAACTTACTGTTCACATGCACTTGGAGCAGGACTATAAACGTCGCACTATATGGGACGTAGTAGGAACAATCGAAGGCACCGACCCCGCCGAAAAGGACAACTGGGTAGTAGCCGGCAACCACCGCGACGCCTGGGTCTACGGCGCCGTCGATCCGAACAGCGGAACAGCCGCGATGCTAGAGTCCGTACACGGCCTCGGAGCCCTCCTCAAGCAAGGATGGAAGCCAAAGCGCAGCATTGTCATTTGCTCGTGGGACGCTGAAGAAGAAGGACTTATCGGCTCCACAGAATGGGTCGAACAAAACGGCGAACGCCTGGCCCACGCCGTAGCCTACTTCAACACCGACGTAGGCGTCTCAGGTCCCAACTTCGACGCCGCGGCCGTCCCCTCCCTCAAACAGTTCGTCCGCGAAGTAACCCGCGAAGTCGCCAGCCCCAAGGGCGGCACCGTCTACGAACAGTGGAAAAAGGACCAGGACTCCGGCGCCGAACGCCGTCCCAACCGCCCCACCAATAGTATTGAAGCCAATGAAGTTCGCATCGGAGACCTAGGCTCCGGCTCCGACTTCACCCCCTTCCTCCAGCACGCCGGAGTTCCCTCCACCGACATCGGCTCCAGCGGCCCCTACGGCGTTTACCACTCCGTCTTCGACAACTACAACTGGTTCATCCGCAACGCCGACCCCACCT
>CAZZYB010000610.1:0-1784 GCA_964658125.1 uncultured Acetobacteraceae bacterium
CCGGCGGCGATGGCCTTGGTGACGTCTCCGGAGTACTTGATGCCGCCGTCGGCGATGATGGGAATGCCGCGCGGGGCGGCGGCGCGGTAGGCCTCGGAGATGGCGGTGATTTGCGGCATGCCAGCGCCGGTGACCATGCGCGTGGTGCAGATGGAGCCGGGACCGATGCCTACTTTGACGGCGTCGGCGCCGGCGTCGATCAGGGCCATTGCGCCGTCGTAGGTGGCGACGTTTCCGGCTAGAAGGTCGATGTGGGGGAAGGCTTTTTTGACTTCGGCGACGGCTTCGAGGACGCGGGAGGAGTGGCCGTGGGCGGAGTCGATGGCGAGGGCGTCGACGCGGTTTTCGATGAGGGCGGCGGCGCGTTCGAGGAAGTCGCCGGTGGCGCCGATGGCTCCGGCTACGCGGAGGCGACCCTGGGTGTCCTTGCTGGCGTGCGGGTATTTCAGCTTCTTCTGGATGTCTTTGACGGTGATGAGGCCCTTGAGTTCGTAGGCGTCGTTGACGACGAGGAGTTTCTCTACGCGATGGTGATGGAGGATCTCTTCGGCTTGTTCGAGGGTGGTGCCGACGGGGACGGTGATGAGGTTTTCTTTGGTCATCACGTCGCTGATGGGTAGGTCGGTGCGGGAGACGAAGCGGAGGTCGCGGTTGGTGAGAATGCCGACGAGGCGGCCGTTTTTCGTGACGGGGACGCCGGAGATTTTGAAGCGGCGCATGACGTCGAGGGCGTCCGCAATGGGGCGCTCGGGGTCGATGGTGACGGGGTCGACAATCATGCCGGACTCGGAGCGCTTGACCTTGTCGATTTCGCCGGCCTGCTGCTCGATGGTGAGGTTGCGGTGCACGACGCCGAGGCCGCCCTGCTGGGCGATGGCGATGGCGAGGCGCGACTCCGTGACCGTGTCCATGGCGGCGGACATCAGGGGCGTGTTGAGGGTGATGTTTTTGGTGAGTTGGGTCTGCGTGCTTACCTGGGTTGGAACAACATCGGAGTAAGCGGGAACCAGCAGAACGTCGTCAAAAGTGAGGGCTTCTTGAACCGAATTGGAAATCATACAGGTTCACCTGATTGTAAGCTTCTGCCGAAAAAGTTGCAGAGAGAGGAGGGATGCGCCGATAGACAGGCTGCATCAGACTATTTTTATCAGCCTCTCCCGCACGTTGGTGACATGGCCAGAGCGGAGATCATTATGAAGATTCTTGAGAAGTCCAGCCCCGCGGGAAGTGCGTGCGGCGCCTGCAAAGACGGTATTGAACCTTTCCCGTTCACGATGGCGTTTCAGCCGATTGTGGACACTGCTTTGGAAACTGTTTTCGCGTATGAGGCACTGGTGCGGGGGCCGGGGGGCGAATCGGCTTACTCGGTTTTGCAACAGGTGACCGAGGAGAACCGCTATGCGTTCGACCAGGGCTGCCGGGTGAAGGCGATTGCCCTGGCGGCGAGGCTGGGTGTGCCGGCGGCGGGCGCACGGCTGTCGCTGAACTTTATGCCGGGCGCGGTCTATAGCCCGCAGGCGTGTATACAGCAGACACTTCGCGCGGCGCGGGAGAACAAGTTTCCGCTGGATTCGCTCATTTTCGAGATTACGGAAGACGAGAAGGTCAGGGATCCCGGGCACATTGAACGGATCGTCACCGAATACAAGAAGCACGGGTTCGCGATGGCGCTGGACGATTTTGGCGCGGGCTTTTCGGGGTTGAACCTGCTGTCGGAGTTGGCGGTGGATATTGTGAAGCTGGACGTGAAGTTGATTCGCGATATTCATTTGCTTCCGCGGACG
>CAZZYB010000611.1:0-1781 GCA_964658125.1 uncultured Acetobacteraceae bacterium
CTGGTCACCCTTGTCGTCTTCCAGAATCGAGTTGCAAACAGCAACGCACTCATCGCAGATGTAAGCGCGCGGATAGTCAGAAGGCGATGAGATGAGCTTCGCGACAGCATCCTGCGACTTGTGGCAGAACGAGCAGCGGAGAGATTCTTCCAGGCCCCGGGTGGTTTTCATAAAAGGATTGCTGCTCCTTTGTCCGGTACGGACATGCGGCTTCTCGGACAGAGCGCCTTTGCGTAGTTTACACCCGCGACAACGATGCTTGTGGATCGGACATGAGGAGGAGTAGAGAGGCGGATACCTCCCGTCAGGGTCGAATGCTTCCTGAGGTCACGACGTCCCGTGGCAGCCGCTCCCGTTGAGGGAGAGATTCAAGTAACCATTCGACACGTGACCTAATTGTTACCAAAGATTTTAAAGTCAATACCACCTAAGAGCTATAAAGGCTCGTACTGACCCATCCCAGCTTTCCCCGGAGAGAACTAATGAGAAAGTTTTTCGCCCTTACCTTTGCGGCCGCCAGCCTTGCTGCACTTCCATCGATTGCGTCGGCCACTACCGTTGTCTTGATTCCCGGCAACCCTGCCGCACCCACCAGCAACTTCCAGAGTCCCGGTTTCGAAGCAACTTCGGGATATACGATCACGACTTCGGATAATGGCACGAGCGTGATCGTCGCCTTTACGACGACCGATCTGAATGCGCTGGATTTTGCGAACCTGTACTTCGAGACACAGGCTCTGGACACGACGATGGGGTCGAACCTGGGCTTCGAGGCTTCGAGCACCGCGGTGAATGACGCTTTCGTGCCGAATACAGGAACGAAGTACCTGTTGACGGGGCTTACGGGATTCAGCTCAGTGGAAACGATCGGTCTGACGTCGAAGACGATTACGGTGACGCTGCCAAACAGCTTCTTCCTCACCGATCCGCTCGGCATAGGCTTTCCTAAGACGCCCAGTGGGACGGATGTATCACTGCATCTTTCGCAGACTTTTGGTTACTCGGTAGTTGGCGGGTCGACGTACTTTCCGCGTCCGCAGGAGTTGGGTCTGGCGACTGTGAGTGCGGCGAGCCCTGTTCCGGAGCCGGCTGGACTTTCGTATATGGCGCTTTCGGGTCTTGGCCTCTTGGCTGAAGCAGGACGCCGGCTGCGTGGTCGTAAACGGGCGTAAGGTCTGACGGATTAAACGGAACCCCATGCTCGATGAGCATGGGGTTCCTTATTGTGAGTAAGCGCTAGGTGCGGGGGCGATCGATGATGTCGTCGATGATGCCGTACTCCTTGGCTTGCGCGGAGTTCATGATGAAGTCGCGTTCGACGTCGCGCTCGATGCGGTCCAGAGGCTGACCGGTGTTCGAACTCATGAGCTTGTTTGTGATTTCGCGGATGCGGAGAATTTCGCGCGCGTGGATGTCGATGTCCGTGGCCTGTCCGCTGATTCCGCCCATAGAGGGTTGGTGGATGAGGATGCGCGAGTTGGGCAGGGCGAAACGTTTGCCCTTCTTGCCAGCCATGAGGAGGAAGGCGCCCATGGAGGCGGCCTGTCCGATGCAGAACGTGACTACGTCGTTCTTGATGTAGTTCATCGTGTCGTAGATGGCGAGGCCCGCGGTGATGGAGCCACCCGGTGAGTTGATGTAGAGCTGGATGTCCTTCTCTGGGTCTTCGCCGGAGAGGAAGAGCATCTGCGCAATGATGAGATTGGCGACGTTGTCGTCGATCGGCGTGCCGAGGAAGATGATGTTGTCGCGGAGCAGACGGCTGTAGATGTCGTAGGAGC
>CAZZYB010000612.1:0-1763 GCA_964658125.1 uncultured Acetobacteraceae bacterium
TGATCTTGAACTTGCGCGGCAGGTTATAAAACTCCGGATTCGCCGTCAGCTTCTGCGCCACCTCGACCGCCAGTGGCGACGCATCGAGCAGCTCATGCCCATCCAACCCGGCCAGCGGACACCCCGTAACATTCCGCACCACATCGCCGCAAGCACCCTTCGGCGACAGGCCAATCGCCGTCAGCGCATCCACCACTTCCGGCAGCGCTTCGATCGTTAGCCAGTGCAGCTGAATATTTTGCCGAGTCGTAATATCCGCCACGCCGCGCGCATACTTCTCCGTCAGGTCGGCAATCACGTGCAGTTGATGCGCGGTCAGCAGGCCATTCGGCAACCCGATGCGCATCATGAAGTACTCGGTCGTCTTGCCCTCGCCTCCGACGCCGCCCGTAACGCCCAGGCCATCGCCCTGCGTATAAATCCCCCACCACTTGAAGTACAGCCCGGTCCACTCCGGCAGCACGCTATCGCGCCCCTGCCGCGCGAATTCGCGCACTTCATCCCACGCATCCCACGGGTTCTTCTCGATCTTTAGACGCTCCGCGCGCTGGGCTTTCGTCTCTTTCGGCGCAGGTGCAGCCGGGCTAACAGTCTCGCTCAATGTATCTCCATTTCAAAAACAGAAAAGCCCACGAAATTCGTGGGCACTCGATGGTATTGCGATGCTCTGAAAAAGTCAGTGAGCAGCAGCATGTCCCTCGGCGCCAACGCGAGGACAACAGGCCGCAACTGGAAAACGAAAGCTCACTCTTCAATCGTAATGGCGCGTGCGATTGAGGTCAAGAAACTCACCGGCTCAATTACTACCCCAGCCGAGCCTCCGCCTCTTTCGTCGCCTCATAAATCTGGTCGAACGATTCAATCGCATAAAGCACAGGCTGCATCTTGCTCACATCCACCACCGTATCCAGCACCTGATCCAGATCAAAATCCCGAATCTCCAGCCCGGCCCCACGCTCCACCACATGCGTGCATTCACCGTGCGAAGAAATCAACCCCGACCCATAAACCTTGATCTCGCCCTTCTCCCGAATTACTCCAAACTCCACCGTAAACCAAAACAGGCGGCCCATACGCTCCAGCGCATCCGTATCCTTCAGCCCCGCGCACACCTTCCCATAGTGCTCGAGAAAATTCGCGAATACCGGATGCGCATGCATGGGAACGTGCCCAAACACATCATGAAAAATATCCGGCTCTGGCGTGTACTCCATCGAATCGCGACCGCGAATCCAAGTCGTCGTCGGAAACATCCGCGCCGCCAGCATCTCAAAAAACGCATCCGCCGGCAGGAACCCGCTCACAGGAGTCGACCGCCACCCGGTCTTCGGCTGCAGCCGCGCACTCACAGCCGTTAGGTTCGGCAGAGCATCCGCCTTCAGCCCAATCAGATCGAAACCTTCCAGATACTCCGCGCAAGCATGCGCCTCGAGCTGCGGCAACCGCCGAGTGACCAGCTCCGCCCAGATCGCATGCTGCTCCGGCGTATAAGCAGTCCAGTCTTGCTGTATCAAAAACGGCTCGGCGGCATTCAACTGACTCGGCACTTCAACTGCGGACATATAAAACTCCTGATCAACTTGGATGCCATTCGCACCCCTCGTGCGCCGCTCCCAAGCCAACCGTAAGTCATAGCAGACCGCTTATGCCGTAGACAAGTCCGCGCCCTTGGCCTCTTTGCCAAGCCCGGTCACCAGCGCCACCGACAACGCCACCAACAACACCGTACCCGCCATCACCGGGGCCAGCCGCCCCCCAAAGTA
>CAZZYB010000613.1:0-1726 GCA_964658125.1 uncultured Acetobacteraceae bacterium
AATCGTCTGACTCTTCCCTGTGCCAGGCGGCCCGTGAACGACGGCCGACTGCCCCACCGCAATCCCGTTGATGGCGCACTGCTGGCTGGAGTCAGCCTCCACCACAGAGAACTCCTCATCCGGCGGATCGAGATCGAGCACATGCGGATCGATCTCGATCTGCGAGCTTGCCAGCTGCGCACGCGCCGCATCGTCACCTGCAATGGCAGCAATCATGGTGTTAGCTGACAGCACCGCGCCGGCCTCTTTCAGATCGTTCACCATTGCCAGCTTCGCAAACGCGAAGTTGCCAATCACAGCCGATCCCACCGCCCCAAACCCCGGAACTCTCTCCGCCCGCCTCGCAAGCCCATCCAGCGCCGCGGTATAACGAGCGAGATGTGAGCTCTCCACTGCCTCCCCTGGAATCTCCTCCCCGGGCAGAAGCTCTTCTTCCGTGAGCACCAGGTCGAACTCGCTCTGCAGCACATGCAGCAGCACGGGATTCACCCGCGCCTCACCAACAATTTCGACCTCAACGGCACTTACGTCCCGGCCCTTCTGCGTGAACGAAACTGGCAGCAGAAACACAGGCGCCCGCACATCCCGGCCGCCATCATCCGCCGTCCAGGTCGCAAACCCCAGCCCCAGGTAAAGCGTCTGCAGCCCCTTCTCTTCCAGGTTCTCCAGCGCCTTGCGAGCGATATTGACGATCCGCGAAGGACGATCCTGCGAATCCGGCAGCAGCTTCTGTGCAGGGACAGAGTCACCCGCCAGTAGATCTTCGAGGAGCGGGCTACCATCAGCAATGTCGATGGTGCCACTCGGCACAGGCTTGTAGTAGAGCAAGTTGTTGCGACGCGACAGATCGATCAGGCGATCGATCCAGTTCGCTTTCGCCGCCTCAATCAGTCCGGCTCGCAACGCTTCAGCGGTGCCGCGACCAGCACTTTGCGACTCGACTGGCTTCGGCATATAGACGTCCTGACCCCGTGATTCATGAATTATACGGTTGTATCTCCCGGGTTCCATGCTCGCCCAAGGGTCGTGGCGGCGGTTTAGTCACCACACACGTAAAGACCAGCCACGTGGGCTGGTCAACGGACTACGGTCGTCGGTCGTCGCCGGAGCGGGCGCCGATGAGGTTCTGCCCGACGGGCGCTTACGACTGGCCTCCCCGGGCGATACAGGGCTCGCTCTCGAAAGCGAGATCGCCCGCCAGGCCTACTCAGACTGGCGTACAGATCGCTCCTCCATTGTCCCGCCCCCAACTCGGGCACTCAGGCATATTGAACGCACCGGGGGCGGCAGCGACCTAGCGATCAGTCCATGTAACGCCGCGCACATGAGGAATCTTTGGGAGGAGGCGGACTGATGGCTAGGTCTACTGGTATGAAAAACCAGCAAAAAGGCCATCAGCGTCGTGCACACATGAGTCTATCCCCGGTGTGGAGTTCGGCTGGCAAGGGTTGCGTAGGGGCTTGGTCTCATCCGGCAGCATAGTAGCTTTCGTGTGCCATCTTCCGTCTCTGTCATTCTCAGATGAAGACGTCAAATCTGCTCAACCAAGCTTCGATTGGACAGCTACCACCGGCAAGGTGGTGTTCATGGCTTGTTTTCACGGCCTGGAGCCTTTTCGTGGTCCCTACGGAGGATCGGGCGTTAACCCAAGGAAGGTGGGTTTTTCGAAGATTACCTTCCATCCTACAGCATCTAGTGCTGAACCCGGTGTCCTTTCACCGACTTG
>CAZZYB010000614.1:0-1717 GCA_964658125.1 uncultured Acetobacteraceae bacterium
GGCCGACGCGGTGGACGTAGATTGAGTGGGATTGCGGGGCTTCGTAGTTGATGACGGCGGCGACATTCTTGATGTCGAGGCCGCGGGAGGCGAGGTCCGTGGCCAGGAGGTAGGAGGCTGTGCCGTTTTTGAAGGACGTGACGCTGGCGAGGCGCTGGTCTTGGGACATGCTGCCGTGGAGTTCGGTGGCGGGAAGGCCGAGCAGGGAGAAGAGGATGCGGGTGCGGTGGGCGAGGAGCTTGGAGCGGAAGAAGATGATGGTGCGGTTGGTGTAGTGCGGGAGTTTACAGAGGGTGATTAGCGAGGCGAGGCGGATGGCCGTGCTGTCGCGGCCGGGACGGAGGCGGACGAATTCTTGGGTTAGGCCTGTCGTGGTGGATTTGGGGGCGTCCACGGAGATGCGAAGGGGGCGGGTCATGCCGACACGGACGAGCCGGTCGATGCTTTCAGTCATGGTGGCGGAGAAAAGGAGGGTTTGTCGGGAACGGGGGATCGTGCGGAGGATCTCGTTGAGTTCGTCGGCGAAGCCGTCATCGAGCATACGGTCAGCTTCATCAAGCACGAGGATCTCGAGCGTGCTCAGGGAGAAGCTCGCGCTGTTGCGCATGTGGTCGATGAAGCGGCCGGGCGTAGCAATCACGACATCTGGGCGCTTCTTCAGGAGGTTCTCTTGCTCGCGGAGGGAGAAGCCGCCTACTAGTTGCGCGAAAGTTATGTCTGTGTTGCGTGATAGGGCGATAGCAACGCTGTGACATTGAACCGCCAGTTCACGCGTGGGCAGGAGGATCGCGACGCGGGTTGTGGGAATTCGTCGAGGGCGGTAGAGTAGACGTTCTAAGATGGGAAGAAGAAACGCGGCAGTCTTGCCAGAGCCGGTCACGGCGCTAGCAACCAGATCGAGACCTTGAAGAGCGAGGGGTATTGTCCGTAGCTGGATGGGTGTCGGTTCGGTGAAATTGAGAGAAGCCAGAGCACGTAGAAGTGGTCTAGAGAGTGAGAATTGTGAGAAGCCTGTGCCGGTCTTTGCAATATCGGTCGATTTCGTTGCAGTGTCTGGGGCGAAAAAGGCATCCCGTTTCGCTTGCTCGGCGGGATCTGAAACGCTTGTTTGGGAATCATCGTCTGAGTCGCCATGATCGGAGGCGAAGTCATCAGGGTGAGCTGTTGGAGATGCTATAGATTCTGGTTCTGAGTCTGAGTCCGAATCATTGTCTGCATTGATTTGTGGCGTCTCTTCGTCCTCCGAATCTTCTTCACCGGACGCTGCATCCTCCTCCGACTCTGCAGCACCACCAAATGCATCTTCCGCTAACAATTCGTCATCTTCAAAGTTCGCCATATCTCCATCACTCGGTAGGTTATCCAGGTCCACGCTGCCTCCATCCTCAACTTCAATATCAGAGTCAAGTCCTTCAAACTCGTCATCCTTTGCCTTCTTGCTCTTCGAGTCTGTGCTCTTTGCCAACTTGCGTTCCGCTCTCCTCGCGATGATCTCATCTATATCCACCCCTTTCTTGTTGCCCTTAGTCTGAATGCCGCCTTGATCCTCCCACCCGTCAAAGTCTTCAACCACTCCACTGAACGCAATCCCTCCGACATCGAATTCGAAGTCTGGGTCAATGGCGCCATCCTGCTTGCCCTGCTCTTCTTCTTCCGAAGCTGACTCCTCAGGCTCCAAAGGTGTGACTTTTTGCTTCTTCGACTTCTTCTTCGATTG
>CAZZYB010000615.1:0-1684 GCA_964658125.1 uncultured Acetobacteraceae bacterium
CGTCATCGGCACCGCACGCGTTCTCGATGCCGTCCGCCGCACCCCCAGCGTCCGCGGCGTCGTCAGCGTCACCACCGACAAGTGCTACGAAAACAAGGAGTGGCTCTGGGCCTACCGAGAGATCGATCCCCTCGGCGGCTACGATCCATACTCCAGTTCAAAGGCCTGCGCTGAAATCGTCTCTGCCGGCTTCCGGCAAAGCTACTTCCCCGTCGACAAAATTGCCGACCATCGCTGCGGGGTCGCTACCGCGCGCGCCGGCAACGTCATCGGCGGCGGCGACTGGTCCACCGACCGACTTATTCCCGACCTCGTCCGGGGCTTCGTCGCCGGCGAACCCGCGCTCATTCGCCGTCCCAACGCCATCCGTCCCTGGCAGCACGTGCTTGAGCCCCTGCACGGCTACATCCTGCTCGCGGAGAAGCTCATCCATCCGGAACCGGTCCAGGCCGGACGTTATGCAACCGCCTTCAACTTCGGCCCCTCCGAGGATGACGCCCAGACCGTTGGCTGGATTGTGGAACGTATGGTGCGCTTCTGGGGCCAGAAAGCGAGTTGGGTTCTCGATCCGGAGCCCGGCGTGCATGAGGCCGGTTACTTGAAACTGGACGCCAGCCGCGCCCGCGCTGAACTCGGCTGGCAGCCGCGCCTCCGCCTCGAAACCGCCCTCGAGTGGCTCGTCACCTGGTACAAGGCCCAGGCCGCTGGGGAGGACATGCACCAACTAACCCTTGCGCAGATCGCGGCCTACGAGCAGATGCCCCCAGCCCGCTAAGATCCTAAGACAAAACATGGGCGGCGAGTTATCCTCGCCGCCCATGTGCGCATATTTTGCCCACTACACCGTACGCGTAGGTCGCTGTCTCGCTGGCGCCTTGGCAGACTCCTCAACTCCATCGCTATAGACCCGAACGGCACGGCCGCCCACGATAACCTTGTCGTGAATTGTTGCTTCGCAAAAAGGATTTTCTATGCTTTCCGTGTCGATAATCTGCCGCCACGGTGTCTGGTTCGGCGGCTCGGGAAGAGCGTACTCCACGCCGTTGTCTGAAGCATTGACCAGGATCAGAAAACTATCGTCCACCACCGGTGACCCTTCATCGTCCATCACGCCGATCGTCTTGCCGTTGAACATGACGCCAATCGATTTGTTGCCGGCATTGTTCCAGACCTCGTCCGAGACCTCTGTGCCATCGGTGCCAAACCACGACACGTCACGCACCACAGATCCTCGAATCTTCCGATCCTGAAAGAATCGCCTGCGGTGCAGATTCGGATGATCCTTGCGAAGTTGAATCAACTTCGACGTGAAATCAAGAAGCCGCTTGCGCCGATCATCCAGATTCCAGTCATACCAGGTCAGATCGTCGTCCTGGCAATAACAGTTGTTGTTGCCCATCTGTGAGCGGGCGAACTCATCCCCACCCGTCAGCATCGGCACACCCTGGCTGAGCATCAGCGTGGTAAGAAAGTTGCGAGTCTGCTTTTCCCGCTCGCGATTGATGTTTTCATCGTCCGTAGGCCCTTCTGCGCCCATGTTCCACGAGTCGTTGTCGTTCGCGCCGTCGGTGTTGTTATCGCCGTTCGCCTCATTGTGTTTTCGTTGTAGCTCACCAGATCGCACAACGTAAAGCCATCGTGCGCGGTGATGAAGTTGATCGACGCCGATGGCGCGCGGCCATCA
>CAZZYB010000616.1:0-1679 GCA_964658125.1 uncultured Acetobacteraceae bacterium
GTCGTTTGCACCAGCCGCCGGCATTTCTGTGACAACCAACTCAACGGGTTGCTGGTCCACGTTGACCTTGAGGGTGTTGGCGACCTCTGCCGCAACCTGTCCACTCGGCAAAAGGCTTTCCTTCAACCATTCCCATCTGCGGGGATGCACGCGTAGACTGCCCATTTTTTGAAGCCTTTGACTGGCCAAGTTCTCTGCGTCTTGATCCGTGAACTCGAATCCGCGGGCTTTCCCTATCAGGTAGTAGGGCATGATAGTGACGTTGCCCGCGAAAAACGTATCCCTTAGCGAGCTGATTTAATAGCGAAAGGGAAACGAGGATGACGAAGGCATCACGGAAGCAATACACGCTTGAGTTCAAGCAGGAGGCGGTCCGGCTTGTGGAGTCTGGCCAGAGTATGGCGGCAGCAGCGCGGGGCTTGGGATTGGTTGAGCAGACGCTCTACAACTGGGTGAAGGCGCATCGTGAAGGGAAGCTGAAGGGCGCCGGTGGCAAGTCGAAGCTAAGTGCTGAGCAGATAGAGATCAGTCGGCTTCGGGCGGAGTTGGCGCGAGTGACGATGGAGCGCGACATCCTGGGAAAAGCGACGGCGTTCTTCGCAAAGGGCCAGAAATGAAGTACGCCTTTATTCAACGTAATCGTCGGGTCTGGCCGATCCGTGTGCAGTGTCGGGTGCTGGGAGTGAGTGTTTCCGGCTACCACCAACATGTCGCGCGACGCAGGAAGATATCCCAGCGCCGTCATCTGAGCGACGAGGCTCTGCTGGTCCACATCCGCGCCGTGTATGCGGAGAACCGCGAGGCCTACGGCTGGCCGCGCATTTGGCGGGAGTTGCGGGAGCGAGGCATTCGCGTAGGCAAGCAGCGCGTGCAACGGCTGATGCAGCAGCATGGTATTCGGGCCCGCGGCAAGCGCCGTTTCCGTGTCACGACCACCGACAGCCGGCACGAGCTGCCGGTTGCGCCGAACCTATTGAACCGGAACTTCAGCGTGTCTGCACCCAACCAGGTATGGGCAGGGGACATTACCTACATTCAAACTGACGAGGGCTGGTTATTTCTGGCCATGGTGATCGATTTGTTCAGTCGGCGGGTGGTGGGCTGGTCGTTGCAGCCCGACATGCGTGGCGACCTTGTGGTCGATGCTTTAGAGATGGCATGTCTTCAACGCAATCCGCATCGAACGGCGGGATTGATCTTCCACAGCGATCGCGGAAGTCAGTACGCCAGCCAGCAGTTCCGCAGGGTGCTTGAAGTAAGCGGCATTACAGCTTCGATGAGCCGCAAGGGCAACTGCTGGGACAACGCGTGCTCGGAAACGCTGTTCGGTTCACTGAAGGTGGAACGGCTGCACGGCCAGCACTTTGAGAGTATCCGGCAAGCCAAGGATGAAACCATCGCCTGGCTGCTCTGGTATAACCAAACACGATTGCACTCGACGCTGAACTACGTCAGTCCGATCAAGTTCGAGCAGAACTGGAACCAAGGCGTAACAGCGGTCGCCGCCTGAAGATTGATGGCCACCGGGAGAGGCCGTGGAAATGACGGTCTGTGGAATGCATGGAAAACGATGAAACTGTTTTCCACCCATCCCCACAGCCCTTGGAAATCGCTGCGGCGATTCCCACATTCCCCACCGCCACGACGAAAACGGAGATAAATATCTCCCCAAAACCGAC
>CAZZYB010000617.1:0-1673 GCA_964658125.1 uncultured Acetobacteraceae bacterium
GCCACGATCGATCCATTGATCCCCATGCTCACGCCAAAGGAGCGCCAACGGCCCTTCGGCTCTTCGAGCAGTCCAAAATTCGCCCGGTTCAGAATATCTGTATTCGACATATACGTTTTCCTACTCTCTGCTGGGAAGAGATGTGGTCCATTTCCTTCACACGGCCGTCCACATGGAACGGCTTCAATCAGCGGTGCGGGCTTCCAACGAGCGATTCAACCAGTGAACGCTGAGCCCTCACCAAACCAAGCTTGCCAATGCGGTCCCGAATGCGTTCTCTTCTGCTTCGGTTCCCGTGTCCGCGGGTACGAAAGTACCAGGGAGTTCTCAAACGATAGCGTAGAACTAAAGCGAAGACAGTACCTCGAAAGTGGTGGCCGAGCGTACTGACGTGTATCTTGAAAGCCGCACTGGATCGCCTCTCTCCAGCATACCAACCCGTCGCCCATAGACCACGAAATCATTACTGCCGGAAGCCGCCTGGACAACCTCGAAGCTGCTCTACCAGAGGGTCCTACACTCATCTGCCACGTTGGATGCCAAAACTCGCGGTTTTACGATTTCCGTCCGATTTTTGAGAGAGAATAACCCTGACGTTCAAGTGAGGACCTTTTGAAAGTTCTTGTCACAGGCGGCGCTGGATATATCGGCGGATCGGTCGCCGAACTTCTTCTTGATCGGGGACATTCTGTCTTCATCCTCGATGACTTAAGTCACGGAAACCGTTCGCTGGTCCCCACGCGCGCCACCTTCGTCGAGGCCGCGCTTTCTGATCGGGAGCGTGTCCACTCACTCCTTCAGACGGAGGCCTTCGATGGGGTGTTGCACTTTGCTGCCCTTATCGAGGCCGGCGAAAGCATGCAGAAACCGGAGCTTTACTTCCGTAATAACACCGCTTCCACACTAACGTTGCTCGAAGAAGTGATAAAAAGTCGTACGCGCCGATTCGTTTTTCCTCGACCGCCGCTGTTTACGGCGAACCGGAACGGACGCCCATTACTGAAGATGCCCCGCTGCGCCCGACCAACCCCTACGGAGAATCCAAACTTCTCGTCGAGCAGATGCTCAACTGGTTCAACAAGTTACACCAGCTTCGGTATGCCAGCCTGCGCTACTTCAACGTGGCGGGCGCGATGGCTGGGCGCGGAGAGGCGCACGAGCCTGAATCCCACCTCGTTCCCCTGATCCTGGACGTCGCCATGGGACGCCGCGAAAGCATCCGCGTCTACGGATCCGACTACGCCACGCCGGACGGCACCTGCATCCGCGACTACATCCACATCGCCGACCTTGCCGAAGCGCATCTCCTTGCCCTCGAGACACTTAGCAGGCTATACGCAAAGTCTGACCGGCTTATTTACAACCTCGGCAATGGCGAAGGCTTCTCTGTTCGCGAGGTTATCGAGGCCGTCCGTCGGGTCACCGGGAAGCCCGTCAAAGTCGAGGAATATCCACGGCGGCCCGGCGACCCGGCAATCCTCATCGCGAGTTCCGAGGCCATCGAGCGTGACCTGGGATGGAAAGCCAGACACAGCCAGTTGGATACCATCGTCGCCAGCGCCTGGGAGTGGCACCAGAAGCGTTACACCTGATATTTACCTGGCCGCCGATGCCGGCGAGGCAGCGGTGAACAACTTCGCGGCGTTTAAGCCGGTGTTGTAGATCCCCCAGAT
>CAZZYB010000618.1:0-1555 GCA_964658125.1 uncultured Acetobacteraceae bacterium
GCGTTGCTGGACTGTACGCATGGAACCAGCTAGGCCGGAAGGTCAAGAAAGGCGAAAGAGGGATTCGGATACTTGCCCCCATCGTCGGCATCAAGCGCAAGAAGGATGAGGAAGCCAACAAGGACATCACCAAGCAGAACACCCGCGTTTTGGTGGGGTTTCGCAATGCCTACGTCTTCGACGTGGAGCAGACCGAAGGCGCAGAGCTTCCCGCCCTCCGGGAGATGACCGGAACGGTAGGCGAGAACCGGGAACGGCTGATTGCCCTGATCAGAGGGCAGGGGATCGAGCTTGCCTTTACCGAGAAGATCGCTCCCGCGTTGGGGATGAGCTACGGCGGGAAAATCGCCATTCTTCCCGGACAGTCCGAGGCCGAGGAATTCAGCACCCTTGTTCACGAACTCGCGCATGAGATGTTGCACAAGGCAGAACGTCGCACCACGACCACCAAAGTCGTCAGAGAGACGGAAGCGGAAGCCATCGCCTTTGTGATCGGCAAAGCCGTAGGGCTGGAGACAGGATCGGCATCCGCCGACTATATCCAGCTTTACCACGGCAACGCCTCACTCCTGGCCGAGAGCTTGGAAGTCATTCAGCAGACCTCCGGTGTCATCCTCGCCGCCTTGCAACCGCCCACCGCAGCAGAGGCAGAGATGCCCGACGCAGAACTCGCGAGGGTGGCGTAATGCAAACCATACTTCGCATCCTTGAACAGGCCGGAGGTTGGAACCACGGCCTCTGCCTCAAAATTGAAAACCCGCCTTACATGACGTTGGTGATCGAAGCCACCGACGATTCAGGCCCACGCGGTTTGCCGTGTGTCTCTGTCGCCCATTACGGCGAACAAAACGGCGATCTCATGCGCGACCCGGAGATGTGTTTTGAGCTTGGGATGGCAGACGGGCCAACGCTGAAAGCCTTCTATTACCGAAACGATTACGTCGGCGTCGAGCAGTGGAGCCGCATGATGGCGTCCGGTGCGTACGTCTACATCCTCAGCTTGCACCAGCAACACGAGCGATTCGCCAAGGTCTGGGACAACAACCTTCGCTTGCAAGGCTTCGCGGAAGCCTTCGAGCGTCAGCGCGACCACGCCTAGCCGAACCTTTCCCGCCGACGGAGCGGACAGGCAAGCGCGTCCGCTCCACACCACCCGTGCAGTGCAACCGCTTGAAGGAGAATAACCATGCAAGATAGCAGCGCATTTCAATACCTCGCCATCGATACCATTCACGAATCAGCCACTAACCCCCGCCGCACCTTTGATGAGGCCAAGCTGTACGAACTTGCCGAGTCCATCAAGCACAACGGCTTGATTCAGCCCATTACCGTCCGACCCAATAACCAAGGCTTCGAGATTGTTGCCGGAGCCAGACGCTACCGCGCCGCGCAACTTGCAGAGTTGTTTTCCGTTCCCGCCCGTATCGTCGATATCGACGACGCTAAGGCACTCGAATGGCAGCTCGTCGAAAACTCGCAGCGTGTGGACGTCCACCCCTACGAGGAAGCGCAGGGTTTCCAACGCTTACTCGATATCCCCGGCTATGACGTTGCC